>JAPPBX010000027.1 GCA_026702755.1 Candidatus Poribacteria bacterium
TGGTATCAAAGGTTTCGCCGATAGCTCCGATATCGTTATCGTTAAAGGCTTCGTAAAAGGCACTGTAGAGTTCTTGAATTGCGGCTTTTTCTGCGTCAAAGTCGATAGGTGGTCTCGCAGCAACTGCTGATTCTTCAAGATTAACTTCAGAATTAACAGGGATAACTCTAATCTCAGGTATCCTATTACCCCCGATAGCATCAAGATGTTGCCCCACCAACACTAAGTCTAAGATATTAACAATTCCATCTTCATTGACATCCACGCGCGGATGGCTTGGATTAGCTGCCATGAGGTTGCTTGCCACCAATGTTAGATCCAGAATGTTTACTTTTCTATCTTCATTGACATCTCCGATTGAAGGTAACTGGATTGTCCCAATTCTTCCATTTCTGGTTGCAACCGCCAATGGCACTCCTGCACTATCGGAGAGTATTACATCTATTAATTTAATAGTAGAATCTTTGATCTCAATCACCTCAAAAGTTAACGTGGCAAGTGTGCCTTCATTCTCGGAAGCAGCACCTGCTTTGGATGTGGCTATGAGATGGACTTCCTCATTAGTAATTATAGGTGGGATAACAAAGACACTCACTGGCAAGTAATCCGCATTGGTACTCTTGACATAGCGGAGCGCGGTTGGATCAAAACCTACGGTCAGTTCATATCCTGAAATGTTCTGACCATCTGCTATCTGAACATTCATAATTATCTGCTCACCGACTGTAAGTGGCTCAGTTTGTGGAAATACTATATGGACAATAGCTTGGCCATAACTCATCACCGTTAAACCAAAGCACATCACAATCACCAATAGTGGAAAAAGTAGGTTACTCTCGAAAAGTTGTTTCATAAAAATTATTTCTCTTCAGAAGATAGGGGTGTAAGATTGTTCTCACCCGGTACATACAAATACGCATTTCTACCCGTGAAATACTGTGCGTACACGTTTTCCCAATCGCTGTTTGTCAGTTTCCATCGTGGTGCGGGACCGAGCTTAAAATAGACGATGTCCGCTTCTTGTAGACTCTTAAACGGATAATCACCAATCGGCGCGCCTCGATGTCGAGACACGAAAATAACGGCGTTGTGAATGTCTTGCTCCGCTACCATCGGCGGCAGCTTCTGGTAGACATGCCCCCAATTCTGGTATCTTTCCCCAATACGGACATAACTCCACACAGTGTTGACACTGAGTAGCAGAAGGCATACCCCAACAGCAATCGCGAGTCCGCGCCTCTCACGCAGTTTGAATCGTTCATAACAGATAAACATCCCACGCGCTACCAATGGAATAAACGCGAGAAATGTTGATTCGGTGTAGTAGCGTGCGTTCACTGGCGTGTACCCCCATGTTGAACCTTCAAAGTAAAAAAAGGCGTACAGCAACAGATTACCGATAAGTAGGGCAAGGCAGAACACATCGTATCTGTTACGCGAATGGTGGAAGAACGGTATCAGTAGCAAACACCACGGCAAAATTAGCGGCACAAAGGCGACAATCCATGTCAATGAAAATTCGGCATCCTTCAATAAATTGTGGTGATAACTCCCCCAACCGAGCGCGTTGAAACTGATACACGGCAGAATGTGTCGCCATGTCCTCTCAATTGCCCATGCCGGTGTAAAAATAAATGCCTGTTCAATATTAGGTTCGTATCCCTCCGTCCGAGCACCGAATCCGATTTTGTCATAAGGTTGCGCAACCGTGTGTGTGAACAGGAATGGATCTTCCGTGAAATGCGCGTTCCACGCCATACATACACCTAACATCACAACAAACGGAATAAAGAAGAACCCTAACCGTTTCACCGTAGCGGTCAATACTTGTCTATCCTGCCATTGCGTAAACAGATGATAAACTGTGAGTCCCGCGCCGACGACACCAAAGACTATCGCAGAGAGGGGACGCGTATTGAACGCGTATCCCAACGCAAACCCTGAGAGAAGCGGGTAGCCGATTCGAGCGAGGGGAGAAGCATCGTCTTTGCACTTCAAGGTCCTAAGGAGTGCAAGCAGATAAAGCACAAGGTAGAAACGACTCACTGGTTCACTGAACCACGTCGAACCCATACCCAGTGTTGCTGGTGAAATGAGCGCGAGCACAGCGGCAGTAAGTGCAATTCCGGGATGGATGTTCCCATATATTTCTTTTACAAAAAGGTAGAGAAGCAGCAGCGCACCGCCCGTTGCAAGCGCGGGAATTAGCCACGGCGCGTTGATAAATACGCCGAACATCAGCATCAAGGCGTTTCCGAATGGGTATTTTGAATACCATTTACCGTTTAGTACGTTGATATGTGGTGAAGAGGAGAACCCGTGTTCCGGGGGCGCGGGGACAGAGAGTTTACCCTCCGCGAACAACCTCGCTTGGAATAGATACGAGACGGTATCCGGTTCAAAGTAGGAGAACTGGAAATAGATACCACATAGAAGTACCGACAGTAGTACACCGAGTATAGAGATGATGAAAATAGGTCTAATCTTCATTGTGCATTTGGTAGTCTCTAAAAAATTTGACATTTACCTTTCAATAGGGTATAATATCATTAAGTGCAAATTAAAATCACTAACTTTTTAGTAGCAAGTCTCAACTTGTAAACGACACTGAAAAATGCGTAACGCTAATACACTCAACATTCATCACCATCATTCGGTCCATTTCTGAGTAGAGCGGATGAGGGGAATATGAATAAATATTTCTGATAATACGAAGTAAGTTTAACTTGTTTGAACCCTGGTAAACGAGCCGCTCTCCTCCGTGCCGCGTTAGCGGTACGCGCGAGAAAAAGAGCAGACTGTTTACTGGGTTTTTTTTTGATTTTTCATAGGGTTTTGTCCCTAACAATCCATCCTGCACGGGACATACCAAGCAGGCGTAGATGGTTCCAAAAATCCTCTTAACTGATAACTCTCACTGCGAGGCAAACTGACAATCGAGAACTAAAATATGGAAAAGTTTGATAAACCTACTGGAACGAACGATTTTCTACCGGAGCAGATGGTTCAGCGAAATTTCGTCGAAAATATCGTTCGCGAAACTTTTGAAACCTATGGATATGACCAGATTCAAACACCACTGTTTGAATCCTTCGCCCTCCTGTCTGCACAAGCTGGTGAGGAGATCCGTCATAAGATGTTTACGTTCGTCGGCTCAGATCGGGTGGATTATGCCCTAAGACCTGAGTTGACCGCCCCGGTCTGCCGACTCATTGCCAATGGACAATTAGACCATCTCCCTTATCCATATAAGCTTTACTACATCGGACAATGCGTCCGACAGGAACCAACCACGGACACGTCGGAGGCAAGACGTGAATTTCGACAAGCAGGTGTTGAACTTATCGGACCGGCTTCCGCCCATGCAGACGCTGAAATTATTACGATTCCAATCCGAATTCTTGAGAAACTCAACATTTCACAGACAAAGTTAAGAATTGGTAATACACGGGTCTTCCGAGAAATTTTTGAACAGATTGCGCTTGATCCCAAAGACCAAGCAGAAATGATATGGGACATTGACCATCTCGTCCGCGTCCGTAACGAAAGCCAACTTTGGGATATGGAAATGCTCCGCGATGAACTCAATATGTTGCGTCGTTCGCAAGGATCCGATTATCAAGGTCCCCACAAGATTGAGACTGCCGAGATTCAGGAGCTCACTGAAAATACTGCCTCCACTTATAGAGAAAAGCTGCCGATGATTGCTGAGGAAACCTATAAAGCAAGGTGGCACCGTTATTTCAACATTTCGGAAGAGGTTGCTCAGTGCTGTATAGATGTCTCAAAGGTTTGTGGCGATAAGGACACTGTAATGGCAGCGTGGGAAACGCATCTCGGCGACACCGCGCAAGCAGCACGCAAGGAACTGATCGAACTTTGTGTATGTTTGGAGAACTACGGCACTATAGATTTTGAAATCAATTTAGGCATCACGCGCGGATTTGATTTCTATACCGGCACGGTTTTTCAGATTGAATTTTCTGAGAAACGTCTACCCCTCTGTGGCGGTGGGAGATATGATAGACTGATTGCCTCCTTCGGCGGCACATCAACACCTGGTGCTGGGTTCGCGTTTCAGTTCGACGCGCTCGTAGAAGCCTTCACCGATACAAGTAAGGTAACTGTTAATGGAAGAAAAGACTACTTCATCGCAGCAGAAACGCCTGAACACATTTCAAAAGCGCAACAACTCGCTGAAACCTTGCGGGGAGCAGGTAAGAACGTCGAAGTAGATTTGATGGAACGCGATCTACAAACACAACAGGATTACGCGAACCAAGCAAACTACGATTATTTTATCTGCTTGGTCCCCGATGAACCGATGCGCCGAACTCAAGTCAAAACTGGCGACACACAGGTGGTCACCGTTGACGATCTTCTTTAGATGTTTCGCGCTTGCCAAAAAATGGAGTGTAACGCAATTATCTCTGAAACATCTAAATATGATCAGGGAAAGGACAAGAATTAAAAAATGCAAACGGAATCACAACGGACCCTGAACCTACTTTTACCAAAAGGAAGTCTACAATCAGATACCCTTGAACTGTTTCAGCGTGCCGGTTACGAACTCAACGGTTATACTGAGACTGACAGATCTTATCGCGCAACTTTCCGCGACGATAGCGAATTTCAGATCAAAATTTCGCGTCCGCAAGAGATACCTGTCTACGTCGGTATGGATGATTTCTACGATTTAGGGATTACTGGTCAAGATTGGGTTGAGGAAACCGACGCGGAAGTTGAAGAAATTTTGCCTCTGGAATACGGTCACATTGATATCATTCTTGCTGTTCGTGAAGAACGAGAAGACATCAACACATTTGAAGATTTGATGAATCTCACCGATGGAGATATCCTTATCTCTACCGAATATTTGAATCTCGCCGAGAAATATATTCTTGAAAAGACAGAAAATAGGGTCGCCCCGGCAATCTTAACACCGTGGAAGCGACTTAATACTCGTGGCACTTATCAGTCTCCCATCACGCTCATGCTGTCTTTCGGTGCGACCGAGGGAAAACCGCCTGAAGAAGCGGATGCTATCATTGACAATTCGACAGCATCACGGCGTACAATCAAGGCGAATGCCCTTAAGGAGATTGAACTCTTACGCGAATCTGAATCTACCCTCATTGCCAATCCGAAAGCACTCAAGGACTCATGGAAGCGAGAAAAGATTGAAGAATTCACGCAGGCACTTCAGAAAGGTCTACGGAGACGGCGGAGTCAGACACTCCCCGGACACATCTAATTAAGGAGCGGAACTCATGGCAACCCCATTCATTAAACCACGCGTCCCACGCGGGATGCGAGATATTTTACCTGAACAGATGATTCGCAGACAGTACGTCATAAGTGTGATTCGTGATGTCTTTGAGGAATTCGGGTTTGAACCTTTACAAACACCTGCCCTCGAATTATCTGAAGTACTTACAGGTAAGTATGGACCGGACGCAGAGAAACTCATCTATCAAGCAGGACACGCCGGTGGAAAGGAGGACATCTCCCTCCGCTACGATCTTTCGGTGCCACTCTGCCGAGTTGTCGCTATGCACCCGCAGCTCCCGAAACCTTTCAAGCGATACCAAATCGATCCCGTCTGGCGAGCGGAACGCCCGCAAAAGGGACGCTATCGTCAATTCTTCCAATGCGATGCAGATACAGTAGGAAGCGATAGCATGCTCGCTGATGCCGAAAACGTCAATCTCATCTACCAAGTGCTTTCTCGCCTCGGTTTCCAGCAATTCGAGATTAATATCAACGACCGAAAACTTATTACTGGAATTGGACAATTTGCTGGCGTGCCTACCGAACAACTCGGTGGACTCTACCGCTCTATTGATAAATTGGATAAAATTGGGTTGGCCGGGGTCAGGGAAGAATTAGCAGAAAATCAGATTTCAGAACCTGTTATTGAGAAACTACTTGCGTTGCTTGAGGTTGAAGGCGATGCAGCGACAGTCCTAAACGCCCTCAGTGAGCAACTTGGCGACTCTGAAGTGGCGCGAGAGGGTATCTCGGAATTGGAGGAATTAATCGGTTATCTCACAACGCTCGGTGTACCAGATGAATTCTACAAAGTGAACGTTGCGATGGTGCGCGGCTTGGAATACTATACCGGTCCGATCTATGAGACTGTTGTTGAAGAACCGAGAATTGGAAGTATCACCGGCGGCGGCAGGTACGATGAACTCATCGGGAGTTTCAGTAAACAGGGTTACCCCGCAACCGGTACCAGTTTCGGTATTGAGCGGATTATTGACGTGATGGAAGAATTCGATATGTTTCCCACCACCGTTGGCAAGACAGTAACACAGGTGTTGGTTACTGTTTTCGATGCCGAACTCGCCCAAGAATCCCTAAAATTGGCCACGCTTCTGCGTCAAAATGGCATCCGGACAGAGGTCTATTCTCGTCCATCGCGTATCAGCGCACAGATAAAGTATGCAGACACTAAAGGCATCCCTTATGCTGTTATCCTCGGTTCTGACGAATTAGAGGCAGGTAAAGTAGCAATTCGGAACCTCTCAAACAGAGAGCAACAGATTGTCCCGCGGGAAGAATTTGTTGAATGCATCCAAGAATGGATAGATGGTTAAAGAAAGATGAATCAATTTTATCAACGCCCCAACTTCACCCGCTATGTTATCCTTCTCTGTTGCATTGTCCAAGCAGTGCAACTAACAATTGCGGGGTGTAGTCACACAAAACCGTATTACCATCCGGATATACTGGAGAGTGCGAAACAGGATCGTAAAGCGGAGGGCACGCTCCAGTACCGTCTCTTATTACTTGGTGATGGCGGCGAGCCAAAACCGGACGAACCGGTACTGAAAACGCTCACCGAATGGGCGGAAAAAGATGCTGCAAGGACGAGCATTGTTTTTTTAGGGGACAACATGTATCCAGAAGGGATGACAGAACGCAAAAAGCATGAAGCATCAACGCGGATCACACCACAACTCGCGGTTGTCAAAACGACGGGTGCTCATGGGCTTTTTATCCCCGGAAATCATGATTGGGCGAGTGGAAAAGCGGAGGGATATAGCGCGTTGCGCGCACAAGGGGAATTTATTAACAATGCTCTCGCCGGTGAAGAAAATTTCTTGCCATCTGGTGGATCGCCCGGTCCTGTTATGCTTGAACTCCCGAAAGCTAATCCAGTTTTGCGGCTCATCGTGCTGGACACGCAGTGGTGGCTCCATCAACATGAAAAACCGAAAAAATCACCTGAAAAAATTATAGAGGAACTCATAGTACTGTTAGATACGGCATTACCGGTTATCGTTGTCGGACACCATCCGTTAGAAAGCTACGGTTCACACGGCGGCTTTTATGATTGGAAGGCACACCTTTTTCCTATCAGGTTTTTGAAAAAATGGCTCTGGATTCCAATTCCGGTAGTTGGTTCCGCGTATCCTCATGCGCGATGGCATCTCTACAGATCCGACCAAGATATGAACGGTGCGCGTAACAAAAATATGGTAGCGCAGCTAAATCGGGCGTTTACGACTCGAAAATCTCCACCCCAGGGTCCACCGCTTTTAATCTATGCTTCTGGACATGAACACTCCCTTCAGGTCTTAAAAGGCAATGTTACGGATTATCTTCTCGTGAGTGGGGCTGCGGCGAGTCGGAAAGTGACAGCAGTGATGTCTGGAGATAATACGCTATTCGCACATCAACATACCGGTTTCATGGCGATAGATTTTCGCAGCGATGGGAAGGTGTTGTTAAGAGTCGTTGAACCTGAGAGTAACGGTGTTGTATTTCACCGATGGTTGACTTTTTAGTATTTAGGGCTTACGCAAAATCCCTTTGAAAAAAATTCTTTCAAAAAATTCTTTCGAGAATGCCCTACAAGCCCTCCGTAAAAGATACTCCGTGGCAACCCTACCCAAAAAACACACCGTCTTGTAAGGGATTTATAAGCAGTCGTTTTGTGCTACCTATTCTCCATTTTTCTTCGATTCGCGATTTTGTCGGGCGTACCTTAGAAATTCCATGTCGCGCAGGTATGGTGCAACATCATCCAATTGCAAGCGGATCTCCTGCAAATCCCCAACGATCTGGTTTAAATCCGAGTCTACTTGACGATACGCCTGTTGTGCTGTGTCCTCCGCATACCCTAATTTTTTCAGATAATACGATGTTCCCAGCCAAACACAAGCGATTATAGTGACTGTTGTTGTGCCTATAACTATTGCTACAACAGTCACTATAATCCCAGTGGTGAGTTTAACGATGAGAAAGAACACTAATGCAAGAAAAATCAATAGTAGTAACGCCCACATATCTGTTCTCCTCCTTATTCATCCACACCTTTAGCGATGTTGATGAGTCGTTTCACCTCATTTTTCAGAACATCAATTTCTTGTTGAACGTCGTCTACTTTCTGATGCAGTACTTCTATCTCACGTTGTGATGCGCCCTTTGTCAACCCTTTTTTCTTTGCGGCGTAGGACGTTCCCATCCAGACGCATGCAAGCGTTGTTACAGTGATACTTCCAAATACGATAGCGATAACCAGAACGACTTGTGCCATTTTTAATGCCTCCAACTTTTTAATAAAGTAATGTTGTCTGAAAAAATCCTTTCGAGAATGCTCTACAAGCCCTCTACAAAAGATACTCCGCTATGGTAACCCTACCCAAAAAACACAAAGCCTTGTAACAGGTTTATGAGCAGTAACTTTGTGCTACCTATCCTTCATTTTTCTTTGATTCGCGATTTTGTCGGGCGTACTTTAAAAATTCCATTTCACGCAAGTAAGGCGCAACATTATCCAATTGCAAGCGAATCTCGGTTAAATCCGCTGCTATTTGCTTCAAGTCCGATTCAACTTGAAGGTAACTTTGCTTCGCCTTGCTGGGACGGTAGTCTGATTTTTTAAAGAAATATGAGATTCCCAAGCAAGTGCTTACAAGCATAATAACTGCTACCACACCGATAATAATCACTGTAAGAGTGGTAAGCACAACTGCATGTGTGATGACGAAAAAGAGTATCAGCCCGGGAATGAGTAAACAGACTGCCAGCACCAATAAAATCTGTAAAAATAGCATGTCATTCCCTCCTTCACTCATCAATACCTTTAGCAATCTGGATGAGTCGTTTAACTTCTGTTTTGAGGGCAACCATTTCCTCTTGAATATGGCTTACTTGTTCCTGCAGTACCTCTATCTCACGTTGGGAGGCACCCTTTTCCAAGCCCGCTGCTTTTTTAGCATAGGACATGCTCATCCAAGTACATGCAAGAATACCGAGTACAATGATAGCTGCTATTTCCATTTTCAAATTTCCTCCTGTTTTTTGTTGTGTTACAAGATAGAGTCTGCAAAACGTAAAAGGATAGAAAAAAATGAAGTACTCATCAAATTGATTTGATGAGTACTCGTATACGAAAGCATTCCGCATATTAATGTACTGTATTGTAGTATGCCAATATTACACGGAAATCACTGACGATTCCTCGTCAGCAGGTAATTGAAATGGTTGCGGTGTGTCTTTCTTCTCAAGCAATTGAGCGACATCATATCCCCTACGGAGCAATTCAATTAAAAGCACGTCATCCGTGGCATCATCCACCGAACTTAACGTTTTGCCACTTACGTTAAGTTCGGCATGGATAGACATCGCCTCCGACGCATCCCGAACACTCGCATAGTTTACACCCAAATATCGCTGTGTTGTCACCACGCTTTTATGCCCTAACATTTCCTGCACGGCATAAATATCGTTCGTCTGTTCATAAAGACGCTGGGCATAAGACTTCCGCAAAGAATGCGTGCCGAGTTTTCCGTTCAATCCCGCCGCCTCAAACGCGCCCTTTAGTGCGTTGTGTGCTGCTATCCTCGTCATCGTTTTCAAGCCTTGTCCTTTCCGGGAGGGAAACAATGGACGGGTCGGATCGGCATTCCCATATAACTCAATATGCCAAGCGATGAGTGCCTCAATTGCCTTTCTGCCATCTACATTCACAGGCACCGCTCTCGATACCTCACCACCCTTCACAATATTCCGATCAAACAGCAGATCTTTGACAGGCTTGTTATTCTGCCACACATCGTTTACCTTCAAGGCAAGCAGCTCACTAATTCTTCCCCCAACGGATACACCCAATATAAACAAACTCCGGTTCCTAACGGCAAATACACCGTCAAAAGCCTCCGATGCTTTTCGGATTTCAGCATTATCTAAAGGTCTTGTGCCTTTCATGAAAGAAACTCCTTATTTTATGAGTACGTATATTTTTAAAACGGAATAAAACCTTGCTGGTTTCTTAACCGCATTGGAGATTAGAAAGAAGCGGGTCTTCTCCCGTGTGGACTGGCACAAAGTTCACATACCAATTGCTCCAGAATGCCCGTTTCATCTTGTCCGCTCGTTTTCAATTGAGTATCCACTATGAGAGTTTTTTCAATCGCAGTGATTAACTCTTCAGCGGTGAAAGCATGGAGCGTCTGAAAGATTTTGTAGGCGACATAAGGATTCTGCCTTAGAATGTTATCAGAGGGTGATTTAGGCAAAAAATCTCTCATTTCTTCAACAAGCGGTTGAAAAATGTTTTTCGTAAATTCGGAGAACTGCATTCGACTCCGAAGGGGTCGGAGTCCTCTTCTTTCAGCAATTAGTTTGGCTTGAAGCGCAAATCGGAGTTGACGTATAATCATTGAGTTAACCGGGATAGGATCCTGTCCACTTGCTAACACCTCGTGAAGACTCTTCAACGCCTGTTCTATTGAACGCTTTCCGATAGCATCCGTGAGATCGAAAATGCTATCAAATGTATTCTGTGTCACTACGTTCTGGACATCGTGTTCGTCAATTTGGCGTTTGTCGCCTACAAAACTAACGATTTTATTTATTGCTTCAGCGATTGTGTGCATGTCGCCGCCGGTGCGGGTTCGGAGTTGCGTAAAAGCGCGAGGTGTTATCTGCTTACCAAATTCGGCAAATTTCTCCGAGACTTTCTTATAGAGCGGGTCCCGGTTCAGCGACGGACCGGCTTCTACGGGATCAAAGGACCTATAACGTCCCACAGCCTCGATAGCCTTAGCAACCCGGTTCCGTTCGGTCACGGGTCCCTGCACTGTGAATATCAGCACGCTACTCTTCGGAAGATCACTTTGAAGCCATTCAAGCAGCAAGGCGACATCGTCAGTAGCACCGGCTTCTGTAGCGTAGGTCTCCAGTTTCTGAGCGATTTCCGGCAAACGCTCTATGAAGCCACGTTCCTCATCGGTTAACCTTGAACCTAACTCATCAACGAGTGAGTCAACGGCATTTATGAAGTCGAGATGCCGTTCCGCGATCTGTTGCGGATTCACCTCTAAGAGTTTTGCCATTGTAGAGATACATTTCGGAGCGTCTGTAATTTCAATTTTGAATGCATTTCGGAGGAGTGTTATCGGTGTTGTCCGTTGTTGCGTCTTAAAAAATGGCGCATCGCGCACAACCACGACTCGCCATTTTGACATGACTGGGTAGAGATCCGCTTGCGTGAGAATTTCACGAATCGGAATATCTGCACCCTCCAAAAAGGAGAGGTTGAAATCACGCATTTCAGGTGTGAGCAGATGGTCGATCATCTGCTTGAGGGTTCCTTCAATGAGGAAATTTTCCTCACCACAGAGTAGATAGACCGGTAAGACTTTATTTGCTTGGATTTCGCGAAGGATGTTCGGGGGAGGTGTAGGTTTCTGTTTCATTGGGGCAAACTGCCGCCAGCTGGAACCGCTCAGGTTGCGTTGTCGCTGGTGGTCTCCCTTTGCGTACCCGCGGTAGCGAACGCAGAGAAGCGTTTTGTTGGGTCCAACGCACCACAACTGGGACATTTCGGAGGCGTATCAGCATCACTTACGCGTTGAAGCACCTCAAATTCAGTGGTGCATTTATTGCAATGATATTCAAAAATTGGCATCGTTTGCTCCTTTAAGCCTCAATGGGCCGAATAATTACCTTTACCTTTGTTCCCTTAGGCGGAATCACATCGGTATTGACACGATACGTCCGGTCATCGGTACCCGTTGGCAAGGGATGATTGAAAAGTGAATCTGGGTCGCGGTAGACTGCGATAATGTTATGGAAGAGTTGGGTAGTGAATTGCCTATTTTTAATCCGCCCACCTGTGAAGATCCACGGCGTATCTTGCATCGGTTGTTCCCTAAAGGCATTCCATACCAACTCGCGTGCACGACGCGAAACGACCTTGCCACCTTGTTGCCATTCCACCCAGATGTCAACAGGCGAACCTATTGGAGGCCGCGGATCGCCTTCAACGGCGAGGTTCCTACCGGGCTCAAAATCTAAAACACCGAGTGCTGTAAGCATATAAATTGGTTCTGCATCTACAATTAAGATGCTCTCGTGCGTTTTACCGAGTTTACCACAAGCAAAGAATTCAATATTGGCATCTCCACCCACAATATTAATTTCACCCGGCACTGTTACCTCACGTTTGCCAATATCAAAAACGACATTGCCAAGTTGATACACATTTTCACCAATTTTCTTCGGCTTTGCTAACTCAACATCCGCAGCACCGGTGGATTGTGGATGAACAGTGAGTTTCTCCGAAGCGGTATTGTCGCTTTCATCTGTATCTGCAATGTCCACACGTGCGACAAGCTCTATTTCACCTTCCGTAGTAGGTGCCCAGTCGGCTGAGACGACAGTCTCTCCCAATTTTGGTGTCCAAAGTACTTCGGTTGCGGCGACCTTTTCGTCGTCAACATAGAACTCCATGTTCAGAATCCCGTCAAAAGGAGTTCCCGTGTTCCGAAGTGTCCCACTTAGGCGAACCGCTTCGCCAACACGTGGAGCAGGTGGCGAAAATCGGAGGCTTCGCGGAACAATCCCTATATTCGGTTCCGTTGGACCCACCAACGCATGACTCAAAGACATCACAGCAAAACAGGTTGACAGAAAATCGCTCTCGGATCCGCGCCACCTTCCATCAGATTGTTGTTGCGAAACCATCATCCGTGAAATTTCATCGTACCAATTGTAACCGGCAAGCATATCTACAGTTGGCGGAATGTCGCAGAACCGTTGCAGCGAGAGTAAGTAGTAATAGAGCCATGAGTTAGAACCGGGATTCCGGGTTAAGGTCCAATGCTTTTTCACCCATCCAATGCCTTTTTGAACCTGTAGATCATCAACAGGAACACCACATGCACGAAGTGCCCACAATCCAGTTGCTGTCATGCTTCCATAGACCCCTATTGCCCACGGTGAACCGTCGTCAACTAAATTATAGAGCCAACCCCCTGTCTCCGTTTGGTTTCGGCGAATCCACTGCTCAGCACGTGCCCATGTGTCAGGCGGAATATCAAGCCCCCACTGCTTTGCAGCATAAAGCGCATAGATAACCATGTTCATGTGGGCACCGTCAGCTGTGTAACCATATCCCCAACCACCATCGTCGCGCTCGTCTGTGAACTCACTGCCGCTGATAGGAAGCTGTTTTTTGATTAACTGATTCACAGCAAATTGGGCGCGTTCTCTGTATGCTGGATCTTGCGTAGCAACTAAGACTGGAACAATTACGGCAAATTGATAAACAGCGAATTCATTCCAATCTCCCGCCAACAGAAAATCCAAGCCCTTTTGCACTGGCGGATGCGAAGGTGTCCGTCCTGTCGCAAACAAAGTTTGCAATGCCAACGCTGTCTCCTGTGTCTGATCCTCACCGAAATTCCAAGTATTGCCAGGGATAAAATTTTCAGCTAACCCCTTCAGGCTTGCGCCACAGGTAATACAGATTAAGATAAGTTGGTTTTCTGTTCCACACTGCAAACAGGTCCGACTATGTCTTCCTTGTTGTGCTTCTATCCAATCGACACCCTTCGTTATCGCGCTCTGTATCTGTTCAGAGGTAACGGGAGGGAACGTTCGTGTTTCAGCGGTAAGTGCGGCGCGTGTGATATTATTTCCTGCGTCCGTTTCCTGAATATGTTTTTCACCGAGGGGGTTAACGATAGCGTAAATTTCTGTTTTGCCAGGGGGTGGCTGCCACTGCGCTTTCACTCTGCCGGTCTTTTTGGGTTTCAGTTCTATGATCACATCCTTACAGACGATTTGGAGTGGCTTTGTCGCTGGATCCCCTTCGTACAGCTCAACAACAAGGTCTTCGTTCATTGTCGGGGTACCATCGCCAATGTTCTTCACCTCAACCCAGATTGTAATCTCTTCTCCTTCAAAAGGTGTCGGATTCGAGAAGGTGATACTGTTAGCATCAACGTAGAAATCTGGAAGTTGTGCGAATCCAGACGTAGTAAACGAGACAAGAACAAACATTCCGATTGCGAATTTTAACAGCAAGTTTTGGAAATTCACGCGCTGCGCCAAAAGAGGGGACCTAATCATAATGCACCTCACATCTATGAGAAAAATTGTAATCGCTCCGGCGAGTGCCACAATCAGATTTTAGTTCATCTTCCAACGAGACGAACGTGGCGACTCAATTTCTACTGGTTCCCAATTAGTTTCCTGCCCAGTGCCCAACGGAAACAGAGGAGGGTTGCGGGATCGGATTTGTAAATAATTGTTGCCCGCTCTTTGTCCACTTGCTGATTTCGCCTTGAAATGCTGGTCCTCCCACCAGATCAGCAACCCAGATACCACCGTCCGTAGGCGAGACGCTTATTGCAACTATTGTCCTTCCTGCCAGAAACCCGGGAAACACCGTACCATCTGCCTCTACAACTTCGGTCGTTTTTGTCCCATCTGCTGTCAAGTTTACCAACGTTGATTGTTGTGAAACGACCCAAACACTTCCATCTACAAGATTGATGCGCGGGGACGTAGGATTCGGAATATCAGTAATTTCTACCAATTTCTGTCCGCTTGGTGACACACGCATCAGAACGCTGTGCTGACTGTCTGCAATCCAAGCGTTTCCGTCGTAGTCAACGGTCACACCCTTCGGTTCACCCATCGCCGGTGCATCTGCTATTTTATTTCCTGCGGCATCGTAACGGGCAATTGGTCCGCGAGCGTTAGTTATCCAAGCAGAACCGTCCTTCGGATTCACTGCTACAGCGGGTTCATGCGCCTCTATTGTAGCTATAACGGTAGTGCCATCACCGGATACCTTTTTGACAGCATCATAACCAGCAATCCATGCAGAGCCGTCTGCGGGGTTAATAGCTACCATGTTTGGACGGTTGATGTCGGGAATCGCAAGAAAATCACCGGTATTTGGATTATAACGATAAACAGTATTTGCTGCTGAGACTGCGATCCAGACAACGCCATCTGCCGGATTAACTTCTGCGGCACTTGCCTGCGGTAAATTTGGGATAACCTGCGGATCGGCATTTCCATCGGCATATAATTTATAAACCGTCTCTCCACCACTTACGACCCAACATTCACCATTGTATTGACCATAACTGGTAGCAACACACAACATTGACAGCACCACTACCCAGAACATCTTCTTCATAATTCATATCTCCTCTTTTGCTTTATGTGCGCTTTGTAAGCGCGCTATCTATGATTCGTTAAGAGCGCGCTATACGCGACGCTTCCATGTTTAAATCCTAACACAGTTTCCCTTAATTCGCAAGGAATTTTGTGTAGACATGGGATGCAACTATCGTGCTTAGCATAGTAAAATAATCGGACGATTCTGGCTATTTCTTTTTTCTTCTATCAACTTGAACCTTATCAACCTCGTCAAGTATCCACAGACCACACTATATACTGGCATTAGAACTTATGTACATTTAGCCAGCAAATTCCGTGCCAATTTGAACAATACTACACCGACGGAGTTCTCTACAAACGGACAGAGAAAGCACTGCACAAAATGGGGCATTCTTTACACGCAATTGCACGAAATGGGGCGTAGTTTATGCTTAGAATTTGTAAATTACATGCTACCCGTGTAAACTTCTTTGTGGTGCAGCCCGTTTAAGTCTTTATAGAACTTAGATTTTGAATTTTTCTAAAATTATGCAACCTTTTTCGCATTCGATTGTATCATTAATAGGCAGAGGGCATTATACATGTTGCTAAGAAAAATATCATCATGCACCACCCGAATCAAAGCACATTTTATGCTACGAAAGCGGTGGGACTGAAAACCTGCATTTTTTTTGAAACTTTTTTCATCTAATAGTGTCTAATAGGTATTAAGGAAGGTAAACTTACAAATTAAGCGAGGAAATCAAGATGAAACGTGCACATTTCTACTGTCTCACTTTTGTGGTGGTACTCTTACTTGTTGGAATCAGTATGGTAAGCATGGCTGAAGTAGCTGTTTTGAAAATAGAGATTTCCGATGTGGTTAGCAATACCGATGCGCGGCATATTCGACGGTTGTTGGAACCGTGGGCAGATTCAGAGGACATTACTTTTAGTACACCTGTCGACAAGCACGGCAGAAAGCGGCTTTTCACCACACTTGTAGAGATCAAGCCGAGACAAGGTATTTCTAAATATAGCGAGACGCATACCTTTGATGTATATGACATCATGCGACAACTCAATGACTCCCGTTTCCGGGGTCGCCATGGACTCGGACAATCTCGTGTGCTAAAAACCGAGGCGACGATTCGCGGCGACCTGTTTGCACACCCGGGTTTCGCCCGAAGTTATCTCCGAAACGTTCCAGCATGGCGACGTTGGCGACCCGACACTTCCAATATCCAGCATGCGATGACTGCTGGCAGTGAGGAACAGAAGTTCGTTTTCAGTGCGAATCCTGAGTTTGATCAACTGCGGATTGACGCTGCGAATAACAATAAACCCGTTGAGGTGCAGGGTATCATCGCAGGATTTGATGGTCCCTATCCAATTGTATCGGTGAAGAAGTATGAGGTGGGCTATCACCTTAAGAAAGATGCGCCTGAAACGGAAACGAAGGGTAAACCGACTTACGACTATCTTGAAAGAAGGTAAGCGTTACGGCACAGTGGTGTGTGCCTACTACTTTGGTTATGTTACGGCACAGCGGAGTGTGCCTACTACTTTGGTTATGTTACGGCACAGTGGTGTGTGCCTACTACTTTGGTTACGACTGGTAACCACCTGTATTGAAAAGTACAACGCGTTCGGAGGCTTCAATCATCCCGTTCGCGACAAGTTGTTCGAGTGCCGCGACCGTTGCTGCTCCTTCAGGACACGTCAAGAGTCCCTCGGTTGTGGGGAGCAATTGCATTGATTCACGGATGGCATCGTCTGTGACAGCAATTGCGGCACCGTTGCTTTTACGAATCGCCTCCAGAATAAGAAAATCGCCGATCGCCTGTGGCACCCGTAAACCGCTCGCAACGGTATCCGCGTCGTGCCACGGTTCCGCTTCAGTAGCCTCTTCTTCCCATGCCTTAACAATCGGCGCACATCCTGTTGACTGCACAGAGATGAACCGTGGTCTTTTCTTCCCGATCCAACCGATCGCTTCTAATTCCGCAAAGCCTTTCCACATCCCCACAATACCCGTACCACCGCCGGTAGGATAGATAATAACATCCGGTAGCTCCCATCCGAGCTGCTCAGCGAGCTCAAATCCCATCGTTTTTTTCCCTTCAACGCGGTACGGCTCCTTAAGCGTTGACACGTCAAACCAGCCCTCGTGCTCTTTCCGTTCCGCTACAATTTTGCCTGCATCAGTAATTAAGCCGTCGATCAGCGTGACATTTGCACCGGCGAGTTGACACGTCTCCTTGTTAAAGGCTGGGGTATCCTGGGGCATAAAGATATGGGCGGTTATACCTGCTGCTGCAGCATAAAGGGCAAGAGCAGTCGCTGCGTTACCAGCGGACGGTATGGCTAACTGGGTTAACCGGAGCACTTTCGCTTTGGATACCGCCATTGCTAAGCCTCGTGCCTTAAAACTTCCAGTAGGTAACCGAGATTCGTCCTTCACCCACACCTGTGTGAGTCCAAACCTCGCTCCCAATCTTTTCGCATGGATGAGCGGTGTCATCGTTTCCCCAAGTGTCACTATGTCTGCTGGATCAGATATAGGTAGGAGTTCCCGATAACGCCAGAGTGAGGCGGGTCTTGACAGAAGTGTGTCGCTTTTCCACGTCTCCGCTATCTGTTCAAGCGCGTAACGGGCAAGTAGCGGTTTCCCACAAGCGATGCAGACATTCTGTGGCACCGTGTGCGGATAGGTTTCACCGCACTTGCTGCATTCAAGATGCTGGAGGTAGTTTTTCATTTTACTTTGCTTAGGCGTGCGCAAGCAGTTTGAGAAGGATCGCCTTCATGCTATGGAGTCGGTTCTCGGACTGCTCAAAGATAATTGAACGCGCGTCGTTGACGAGTTCACCTGAAATTTCATACCCGTGATGCGCCGGGAGACAGTGCATAACCCGGCACTCGTGTTCCTTGAGTAGTTCGGCATTCAATTGATACGGCATCATCTTCTCCAACCTGCGTTTCCGTTCCTTCGCAAAAGCCGGATCTGTGAAGAATTCCATATCCACCCATGTATCTGTATAGACAACATCGCTTTCAGCAATCACTTTCTCCAGTGAACTTCCAATTGATGTAGTATCGGTATCAAGTGTTTTATAGAGCCCTTTCCCAGAGGCTTCATTCCACAGCTCCTTATCAACAGCAGCAGGGTTCACCTCCGGCGCAACGACAGTGACCTCAACGCCGACCTTCATACCAGCAGCAATCAACGAATTACAGACGTTGTTATGCACCCCGATGAAGCATAATTTGATCCCGTCCAGTCTCCCAAAGTGTTCCTGTATTGTCATCAGATCGCCGAGTGCCTGTGTCGGATGGTATTTGTCACAACACCCGTTAATTACTGGTACGGCTGCGGCAGCGGCTGCCTCAACGAGTTCTGTATGTTTTAAGAATCTGGCTAAGATGATGTCCATGTATGCCGATAGGACGCGCATCTCGTCGCCAAGGTCGGCTAACGCGAAGTTTGTCGTGCGCCAGTCGAGGTAATGTGCGTGTCCGCCGAGTTGCGTTACACCAACTTCACCTGCGCAGCGCGTTCGTGTAGAGGTCTTTTGGAAAAGCAGACAGAGACTCTTTCCAACTATGGCGTGTCTATATTTTTCGGGATGGTTTTTGATTTTCAGACTTGTTTCAACGGTTTCAAGTATGTCCGTTTCTGACCATGGGTTCAGTGTAATTAGGTGCATGATTACCTCCACAGTAGGGTTTGGCAAACCACAAAAGTTTACCTTTACTGGCTTATTTTCAGCTGTTACCAACCGGTGGTAAGTAAGAAACCATAATTATACCCGAATTCCCGATATAAGTCAAATGTTTTTGTTTTCGACAAAGGTATCCGATTCTGGCAGAAGGAGGGTCCCTACCTGATACTGGAAAAGGAATTCTTATTCAAGCATTCTTCTCGTAGGTGCGATACTTCGACAATTTCCTCGACCCAAGACAGGACACTTACAAAGCACGTTGATAACACATGTGGGAGGAGTTTCTAAGTTCGATCCCACGGGGTCTCAACACCCAGCTCATCAGCAAGTTTCTCAATCTCATGCAACGGTTCCTTGTGAAGCGGAATTCCATTTGCGAGACGTTCTTGGGTCAATTCCCATTCAATCTCGCCGGGCAGGGTGACGCGCGTAAATCCACTACGTGGTGTGGCTTGTCGGGTCATGCGAATTTGCCGGTCGATTTCAGCCTTGAATTCCACAATAGACGTGAAATTGGCAATATTGATAGCAAGAAAAAAATGTGCTGATGTGCGTTTCTCTTGTGGTGCATCCCCGGGCTGATAGTGCTTATTGATGCCCATCAGTCCACCACTCAAAGGACCGCATAAAACATCCATCACGATTGCGAGGGCGGAACCTTTGGGACCTGCAGCTGGTAAAATCGCCGCCACTTTCGATGGGTCCTCGGTTTCATTGCCATCTGCGTCCAGTGCCCATCCCAACGGAATTTTTTCTTGATACAGTCTCGCGGTCCCAATCCGTCCAGCAGCAGCGGCACCGCACGCCATATCCAACACGATGGGTGGTTCTTCACCCGCAGGGATGGCATACGAGAACGCATTGTTTCCAATCGAAGTGCTTCTGGCACCGTGGACAGCGACATTCACACCGAGTCCATTGGTCGTCGCGAAACCGATCATATCGCGCGCCATGGCTCGCATCGCATGGCTGGAGGCAGCCCCGAAGTGATTACTGTTCCGAACGACAGCCAATCCAATTGAAGCCGACCTTGCCTTTTCAATGGCAATGTTCATTGCACGAACACCGACAAGATGTCCCAATCCTCGGTCGCCATCCAATAGGACAGATGCTGGGTTGTCTTCAAGCCGCTGGAGCTCCGGTGTCGGATTTATATTGCCGTTAATGATGCCTCGGACATAACCGGGTACGGCACGTGTCGCATGCGAATGAACACCCCGTAAATCCATCAGTACCTGCATTTCCGAGACGGTATCTGCATCTGATTGCGCAACACCCACCTCTTGGTAAAGCTGGCTACACACACTTTGTAATTCTGCTGCGTTAACAATTGCTTCTTGTTCGTGTCGATTCATGATTATGGGTCCCCCTACAGCATTTTCAAGTTGCCCGAATTGGAAGGACAAGTATACAATTGCCACTATTTTAGCAAAACTAATCTTAAAGCGCAAATTTTGTTCGGGAAACCACATAGGCTGGCATTTAACGGACTTTTTACTTGACTTCACACCTCCCGCTGTGATATTATTACTACATAAGTTAAGCGCAACATTGTCGATAAGAACGCAGACTCCAATTCTGCCCTTGGCGAGCATATCAATGATTTTACCCAATTACACCTCACAACGCATTTGCCTGATTTTGGTGTTAGTGTTTGTTGCCTTCACCGCCAACCCGGGTAAAGAGACAACCTCTGGCTTCTCGCAAGGGGCGATTCCATTCTTAAAACAGTACTGCTTCAGTTGTCATGCTGGTGACCAACCCGCTGCTGAACTTGCGCTCGATTCATTTACAGACGACCTTTCGTTGATTGAGAATCGTGATGCCTGGGAACGGGTCTTAGACATGCTAACAACAGGTCAAATGCCACCACCAGATAGCGATCAACCCTCAATAGAAGCGTCGGAGTCGTTTGTTCAATACATTGAAGGCATCTTTGAACACGCAGATCGCACGGCTAAACCGGATCCAGGTCGAGTAACGGTTCGCAGGCTCAATAGAGTGGAATACAAAAATACTGTCCGAGACCTGCTTGGTGCTGATTTCGACCCCACCGAAAATTTCCCAGCGGATGATGTCGGACACGGATTCGATAACATCGGCGATGTACTGACGATGTCGCCGCTCCTGATGGAACGCTACCTTGAAGCGGCAGAAGCCATCACTACTCGTGTAATTTTAGCAGAGCCGCCACCGCCATTAAAACGCTATCAGAGAGGCAGCCGCCTCCATCCACACCACGATGATGTTCCTGACGAACGCTTCCGTATACTTGATCCAACCGCCACAGAGACGTGGAAATCAGGCCCCTTTACAACGGGCGCAACATATTTCAATATGTTCCCGGATGAAGAGGTCATCTACAAGTCAACACTTTATGCCGAAACTGAAAGTGAGACACCCGTTGAAGTCGCTCTATTCGTTCAAGGTGAGGAGCTCGAGGAAGTCTCTTCACCAGATGAATTGGCACGTTTAGTAGGCATTGATCCTACATTAGACAACAAGATTAAGATTTTAAAGACTTTTGAGATTACCGCCCGCGACTCAAAAAAGACACAGACGATTGAGGTACTTGTTACCGGAATCCCGCACATTCAACACGCTGGGATTGCGATGGTTAAGCCTGCTGACGGTGTCCCGAACGCTAAACTCCAGATCCGTACACTCTGGGCTGAAGGTCCATTGGATACCCGCCCCGACACCCAACTTGAAATCTTGGCGTGTACACCGGATATCCCGCAAATAGAACAGACGCGTGAAGTGTTGGCCCGTCTGCTTCGAGATGGATACCGTCGCCCACCAACTGAAACTGAAGTGGAACAACTCGTGCAGTTTGTGGAATTAATCCAAGCCGATGGTGCAAAGTGGGAAGCAGCGATTCAACAGGCACTCAAAGTTATCCTCTGTTCGCCGAAGTTCCTATTTCGATTGGAGTTAGACGACCGTCCGCAAAGCCCAGAGCCATACCCAATTGATGAGTTCCAACTCGCATCGCGACTTTCCTATTTTTTGTGGAGCAGTATGCCGGATGATGAACTCTTTGAACTTGCAGAGAAAAACCAACTGACTGACAATCTTGATGCACAAGTTAAACGGATGTTGGCGGACCCAAAAGCGACGGAATTGGCACGCGACTTTGGATCTCAATGGTTACAGATACAACGCCTCGCAACAGTTACCCCTGATCGTGAACGCTTTCCGACCTTCGGTCGTAGGTTGCGAGCCGCGATGTTGAAAGAGACGGAATTCTTTCTCGAATCGATTTTCCGCGAGGATCAGAGCATTCTTAATATACTTGATGCAGATTACACTTTCCTCAACCAAGAATTGGCAAACCATTACGGTATTACCGATACAAAAGGAAATTGGATGGGACAGAAAAAAACTGTCCTCGGTGGTGAAGCGATTAAAGGCAAGGAATTTCGGCGTGTTACGTTGCAAGGGGCTTCCCGCGGTGGCATACTTACCCATGCCAGTGTTTTAACAGTGACTTCTAATCCGACCCGCACCTCACCGGTGAAAAGAGGACGTTGGGTTTTGGAACAGCTTCTCGGTTCGCCGCCACCGCCACCGCCGCCAGATGTCCCAGAATTGGAAGAAGACCATGAAGCTACTACCGGCACTACCTTGCGAGAACGCCTCGAGCAACACCGAGAGGATCCAGCGTGTGCCAACTGCCACGCCAAAATGGACCCAATCGGGTTCGCACTCGAAAACTATAATGCAATCGGAGCGTTTCAAACCAAAGAAGGCGAATTGGTGATTGACACAACAGCCGAATTACCAGACGGTACCGCTTTTGATGGTATAGCAGACCTGAAGCAGATCCTTATAGATAGACAACAACAATTTTTACGCTGTTTGACGGAGAAAATGTTGACGTATGCGTTAGGTAGAGGATTGGAATATTACGACCGACCCACTGTTGATCGGATCGTAGTGCAACTTGAAGTCGAAGGTTACAGAAGTTCCGCCCTGATTACTGAAATTGTTAAAAGTGATCCGTTCCGCCTGCGACGTGGCACTCAGGATAATTGATGATGCGAATTTTCAGTCATTTCATTCTTCTTGCTATCATAACGCTACAACCCAGTTGTTATATATCTGGTTATAACACACAAAACAAAAATCCCACTGCACAGCGGGAGAAAAAATACGCTTCTCACTTGGCGTTGGAGGAAAAATATTCCGTTTACTTAGATTCGACATGGACGACAAAAGACGCTGCTGCGCTTTTGAAGGTCTTTGAAGCCATGCCGTCAGGTCTGAATCTACAATTTTCCAGATGGAATATAAGCGATGACGACTTAGAAAAGGGTATTAAGATTGAATCTAAAGATAAGTTAAAATTCGTTACGATTAGTAGAAATATCTTTCCCGTAGAAGGATCTCAAGAGGTCTTATCACCAAGCAAGTACCTCTATTATGCTGTCGTTCAATTCATAACGGAGAATGGAACAAACAGATCCATAATAGAATTAATATTGCAGAAAAGGTATGGGATATATGTGCCTTCTCATGCTTCATCAACTGAGGACACACCAAATACAACATCAGAACGCTACTCGGAAACCGAGGACACACCAAACACAACATCAGAACGTTACTCGAATTTTGAAAATGCCGATCTGATGCTTATTATATCAGTATTTGAAGAGTTCCCTCAGGCATTACATAAAATACCGCAATTAAAGTATATAGTCCGCAGAATCGATGATAATGAAGACAGAGGAATCAGTTATGCCCGGACAGGTCGCGGTTCCATAGTGCTTGCTGAATCTACTCTCAAGCGTCGTGGCCGTTATAATGTTAATAATACACGTTGCGTCATTGCCCACGAAAAGGCACATTTTTTATGGGCTTACGTTTTTAATCACAAAATTAGAGCAGATTGGGCGAAACTTGGCGGATGGTATCAAGATTCAACGAGTGAATCCGGTTGGTCAACAACTAAAGAACGATCAGAGTTCATAACAGATTACGCTTATACAGAAAATCCAAATGAGGATATGGCGGAAAGTATCGCAAATTATTTTGTATATCCCGATAAACTCCGTTCCTGTTGCCCTGAGAAATACGAATTTATTCATAATCGGATTATGCTTCTATATGGCAAACGGTGGGGCACGTCTAATATTATGTAGATTAACATAACAGGACGAACCCAAATTGAACAGACAAGAGATGTTGTTTGCTGAAAAGTCTTTGTTTCTGTGTTTTTAGCATGTAGCATTGCGCGATAATGTCTCTCAAAAAACGAAAGATTAGCAATGTATAGCACAGAACCGAGAAGACTACAAATTTACCGAGAGCAAAACGGACGACAGCCGTTCACGGAATGGTTTTACGCAATTCAAGATACAAAAACGCGAACCAGAATTCGCAAACGACTGGACCGGCTTGAAGACGGAAATTTTGGTGATTGTCAACCTGTCGGTAGTGGTGTCTCTGAATTGCGTCTCCATTTCGGTCCGGGCTATCGGATCTATTTTGCCGAAATTGATAACAAGCTTGTTCTTCTACTTTGTGGCGGGGGCAAGTCATCACAGCAACGAGACATTGTGCAGGCAAAGAATTATTGGTTGCAATACAAGGAGTCACAACAATGACAGAACCGAGAACATGGCACGAAATCTTAATCGCAGATCTCGCTGCCAACCGTGCGGAAGCTATTGACTATCTTGATTTGTCCTTACAAGAATACCAAATTGACGGTGACACATCCTTCTTTCTAAAAGGGATTCGCAACATCATAGAGGCACTTGGTGGGGTTACAGAAATTGCGAAGCAAACGGATACGAAGCCTGAAGCCCTCTTTGAGGTGCTCTCCAGCGACGATGTCCCTTGCATTGATACGCTCAACATTATTGCTAACGCGTTGGGGGGTCGGTTGTCGATTGAACCGATAGCAGCTGTGAGCCCAGATCCTGAAGTTAAGGATAAGGATCATCCAATTGCGCAGCAGGGGGCTACGCGTGAGCATCTTTCAGTCACCACTGACTCATAAGTCTTGTGAGTCAGAAAATCGGTTTACCAAAGGAAAGTTATTGCATAAAAGTAATGAGAAAATGCAAGAACTACGAAGAGGGCCTCAAGGTGCGATTGGCAGATTCAGCGTATGCGAAGGAATATCTTACCGTAGCACTTGAGGAATATGAGGAAGATGGTAACATTGAAGCGTTTTTGCTTGCAGCCAAAGACGTAGCAAATGCTCAAGGCAGAGAGTCTCAACCTTGCTGCCACAACGATGGAAAACGCCTATGAACACATCAAAACAACTTTCACGTCGAACATTTTTACGTAGTCTGGGTGCCAGTGCCGTTTTACCTTTACTCAATCCCTTGACTGCTTTGGCAGACATTCCCTCAAAAGAGGGACCGATTACCCGTTATCCGGATCCAGCGGTTGAAGTTATCGACTCGCGTTTTGCGAAATATAAAATTGGGAACGCTGTCGTGGAACGACTGTGGACAGGTGCGCGTTGGTCTGAGGGTCCCGTCTGGTTCGGTGATGGTGGATTCCTCCTCTGGAGCGATATTCCGAACAACCGTATTCTGAAATGGCAGGAAGCAACTGGTAAGGTTAGCATCTATCGCAAACCCTCTAACCATACCAACGGTCACACGCGCGATCGGCAAGGTAGACTCATCAGCTGCGAACACGGCGCACGACGCGTAACGCGAACCGAATACGATGGCACGATTAGTGTCCTGATTGATAACTTTGAAGGGAAACGGTTCAACGCCCCGAACGATGTGGTCGTCCATCCGGATGGACATATCTGGTTCACTGATCCGGGATACGGTATCATGTTCAATTATGAAGGGCATAAAGCACCGTTTGAATTGCCAACATCCGTTTATCGTCTCAATCCAGACACCGGTAAGGTGACCGTTGTGACAGAGGAACTCGAAAAACCGAACGGCATCTGCTTTTCGCCTGATTACGATAAACTTTATATCGCTGATACAGGGACACCGAAAAATATCGTTGTTTTCGATGTCGTAGACGGTGCGCGGCTTAGCAATAAGCAGGTCTTCCACGATATGGCACCCGGTGCCGCTGACGGTCTTCGGTGCGATACTGATGGCAATGTCTGGACGGGGACAGGCTGGGTTGGTGAAGGCTACGATGGCGTACATATCTTTGACCCAGATGGAACACTTATCGGGAAGATTCATCTGCCAGAAATCTGTTCCAACATCTGCTTCGGTGGTGTAAAACGCAACAGACTCTTTATGACAGGGAGCCAATCTCTCTACTCAGTTTATGTGGAAGCGCAAGGGGCACCGTACTTTTAAGCGCGCCATAAACACTTGACAAGTCATATAAAATACAGTATAATTGTGTTATAGGAGTTATGAAGCAAGAATTCATATAGTGACGGCAGAGGATTTTGGTAAGTTTCCTACTGCCTTAACTGTGGGGAGTTGACGAAGGAATAATTATGAACACTTCAAAGCAACTTTCACGTCGAACATTTCTGCGAGGTTTAGGTGTTAGTATTGCCCTACCCTGGTTAGAAGTGATGGGACCCGTTACATCGTGGGCAGCTGCGCCCACAAGTGCAACGCAGGCAGCTCCGAATCGGATGGCATTCCTCTACGTGCCTAACGGAAAGATTATGGAGGATTGGACACCGAAACAGGTAGGGGTTGGCTATGAGCTCACAGAAATCCTGAAGCCGATTGAGAATGTGAAGGACAAGACACTGGTACTCAGTGGTCTAACGGCTGATAAGGCACGCGCCAACGGCGATGGCGGCGGCGATCACGCCCGTGCTATGGCAGCCTTCCTGACAGGCGCGCAACCCCGTAAAACCGACGGTGCGGATATCCATGCTGGGATTTCTGTTGACCAAGCAGCAGCATCGCATATCGGTAAGCAAACTCGTCTCCCATCGCTGGAACTCGGAATTGATCCGGGTTACAGATCCGGAAATTGCGACTCTGGTTATAGCTGCGTCTATTCATCAACGCTGTCGTGGCGATCCGCGACGCAGCCGCTCCCTAAAGAGGTTAATCCCAAACTCGCCTTTGAACGACTGTTTTCCACTCTGCCAGATGCCCAACGGGCAGTGCGTGACCAACAACGAAAAAGTATCCTTGATTTTGTCATGCAGGACTCAGAAGCCCTGATCCGTCAAGTCAGTGGAAACGATGTCCGCAAGCTTGATGAATACTTCTCCGCCATCCGGGACATTGAATTGCAAATTGACGCGGCCGAAAAGTTTCCGCCGATCGAAAGCCCCGATTATACCGCACCAGAGGAGATACCCAAAGATTTTCAAGAACATGTCCGCCTCATGACAGACCTAATTGTACTCGCCTTCCAGACAGATGTGACCCGTGTCGTGACCTTCACGTTAGCAAATGAAGGGAGTAATAAGTCGTATCCGGCTGTTAACGTCACTGATGGGCATCATTATTTGTCGCATCACCAGGGTGATGAGGAGAAAATAGAAAAAATCCGTAAAATCGATATTTTCCATACGCAGCAGTTGGCATACTTCTTGGAAAAACTGGACGCAACCGTCGAGGGAGATGGTTCACTGCTGGATCACTCAATGATTTTGTATGGCAGTGGAAACGCTGATGGCAACCGACACAGCCACCACGACCTTCCGATTCTACTTGCTGGGTCGGGTTGTGGCACGCTTAAAACGGGTCGGCATATCCGTTATCCGAAAGAGACCCCTCTCAATAACCTCTGGCTGTCAATGCTCAACCGCCTGGATGTCAATTTGGCAAAATTAGGCGATAGCACAGGCAGTCTGACAGATCTCTCCTAACACCACAGTTTCCGATATTTGGCTGGCGAGGTTTCCCAACCTCGCCATTTTTATTTTTCATCTCTCGCCACCCCTCAACTATTCAACCCATAGATGTCAATTTAGGGGTTTTGTGCTCTCGTAGGTTGGGTTGAACGGCGTTGAGAGGGCAGATGTCGCGGAGCCAAACACATCTCAAATCCAAGAGGCTGCGATATACACTCAAGGACATAGAAACCCAACTTCATACCCTCAGAATTGTCGCCCTTTACAACAAAAGCGTTGGGTTTCACTCGGTCTCTGGCGAATGCGGTACGTCTGGAGAAAAGTTGTTTTTTCTCTGATTTTTACGGTTTTGATGGAATCCGTTCAATCCAACTTACGATACTACTACGACGCAGTTTTTTCTAAAATTGACACCTACAGTGCAGTTCCAAACCGGACCTAATGTCTGTATAAATTTATCATACTGTGAATTTTTATCGCGTTGAATTCTCGCCAAATTTTCACCTCATCACCAACATTTTCCCGACAACCCATCCAAGATAACAAGGTCCCACCACTTTCGATCCACTTCAAAGTGTGCTATCAGTCATTCAAAATACGAGTAGCAGATTTCCGAAGTCTCAAACCCATAAACCCAATGATAATCTGGGTTTATCGTAAAATATCATTACTTTGGAAAAATTATTTTGATAATGGGTTTCATTATCAAAATAGGAGTATGTTCGCAAATGAGGTTAAAATGTCATAGGACGCAGAACGTATTTTGATACGGGAAAAATGAATTACCAATCCTTGAAGGGAAATATGCGCGTTTCGGTTGCCATGCCGTAAAAACTCCACAGACTGCCCGCCACGAACTCACCGAGAATTAAACCGAGGAAGAACGGAGCTGCTTTCCGATGCAGCTGCAACCCACCTTGCTTGATAATCAACCATTTCGCGACTGTGCTTATCACGAGCGAAATCCAGAGCCAGTTCATACACCAATCCGCTGCCCCGGAAACAGCATAACCGACAGCGTGGAAGGGCCACCAAAAGAAACGCATCCGTAAGAACATCAAGAGAAATGTGAATCCCATCCCGATGCCCATAAATGTTACTTCAGGAATATTCGGTCCTGTTGGAAAGTTAAGTTGTTGTTGCAACCGATTGAAAGGATGGCGTGCAAAACCACCACCTGTACCGAAATGATATGCGTCGTGAAGATATGCCCAGAAAGAACCGATCGAACCGACAAGTACCGCAAGGAGCATCACCCACACCAAAGGTTTAGGATTAAACCGCGCCCGGGAAGCAAGTTGGAACCCTTCTAACTGATGCGGCATCGGATGGCTGCGGTGCGCACGATTGAAGAAAAACAGAAAAGAGAGTGCTGTCAGGTTCGACCCACCCATGCCGCGCGACCCCAGAATCGCGGGTAAGGCATAATCAGGACCCATGAAATGAAGATCGTGCGCAGGGGCACCGGATTCTACGCGCATTCGTGTGATCCCAGTTGACAACGCGAAATACATCGCGAAAAACGCAATGCCGAGCGAAATACTGATACCTATCTTCACAGAAAAAGCGATGAGATAGATACACCCTAACACAATACCAGCGATAGCAGTTCGGTACCGCATCGGTTCAACGGATTCATCAAGGCTTGAGCGTCCTGTGGTTATCTGTTTAAAGACTTCAGCGAGGTACTTACGACTTGCCCATACCGCAAAAATTGCGAGTCCCAGATACGCGCCTAACGATTGTTGCCGGTCATAAGGAAATCCCGGTAACCCACGAACCCCAATGATTGCGCCTCCCACCCGCTGCATCTTGCGAAATAGATAAAAGAACCAACAGGAAAACGACAAATCCAAGGGCATAAAGAATCCGAGTCCAATGACGAATGGATAGATAGAAAACGGTGTCCAACCGATAGCGTTCCACGGCTTTTCCGTGAAAAATTGGCTGATATTCCGAAACCGAACACCAATGATCGGGATCGTCGGGAAGAGGTAACTAAACCCGTTAATTAAATTCAGCAATGAAACGAGAATAAACGCCGTCCAAAAGGGTCTACTTCTGAAGAAGTTTGCACCGCTGTCGCGCGTCATTTCTAAAGGGAGCTGAATAATAGGGTAGGCGAGTTTTTCACGTTCAGTCCACTGCTTCCGAAGCACAACGTTGATGCAGAGCATCACAAACACAAGCACGACGATGAAACTCGTCCACCACAAGGTCGGGCCGAGCCAAGCTTGTAGCACTTCTGTGCGATAGAGCGTCGTTTGTCCTTCATAGAACCCTTCTAAAATCCCCTTATCTTGGACTGTTCCCCACGACGGCATGTATCGGTAGAGAAGTTCCCGCCATTCGTTTTCAGGGGTATCATACCAGAAAACGTGTCCGATCATCGGGATAAGCACTTGTGTGTGGTCGTGGGATGCGATGGCACTCGCCATACAAAGCATTACATAGATGACAAGCAGTTCGCCGTGCGTTAATGCCCACTGTTGGTTTATTCGGCGTACAAGTAGATTGAGGAGGGTAATCGTAAACACGAAGAAGACTGCATTGAAAAACAGCGACATCGTCGTCGGAAAAAGCCCCCACCAGACCATTTCCGTGTACATAATCCAATAGCAGTTGATTGGGATGAGGATCAGTGATAAAGCAACAGATTTTAGCGTGACACCACGAGTTAAAGCCTGGGGCATTCAGTTCTCCTATTGTTTCCTCAATTCCATCGCTGCTTGGAGCATCTGTATAATTTCCAGATGTTGTTTTGATTCCGCCAATGTTAGTGCAGTGTCACCCCGCTTATTTTTCAACGTGACATCTGCGCGATATTCAAGCAGAAGCTGGACAATTTGTGAGTGTCCGCGCCACGCCGCATACATCAACGCGGTTTCACCTGTCCGGTTTTGGGTATTGACGATTGCACCTTTCTCAAGCAATCTTTTGGTTATCCGCAAGTTTCCTGTTTTGTGGACAATGAAAATTAAGGGGGTATTGCCGTTGGCATCTGTTATGTTCACTTCTGCCCCGTTTTCAACCAGAAACGTTATGACCTCAGCATGTCCCTTTTCCGCTGCGATACCCAAAGGTGTTCTACCCAAGGCATCTTTTAAATTTACATCTGTGTTTGTGCCACGGATACCTGTAACATCGCCTGTCCACGCGGCTTTGAAGAGCGTATCCTTAGCCGTGTCCGCAAATTCAGAAATGACGTGTTCCCGATTTGCCGGAAGATTCTCAAAGACCTGTACAACACCGCTCTGCCATCGCACTTCAAGTCTATCGACCTTTGTGTTGGTACCCAATCCAAAATGAAGTCGTGCGTCATGGCTGGAGAGATAACTCGCGCCCGGGTTGATCTCCCGGACCTGTGTGTGTCCGCCCGCCGTTATAGCCACACGCGTCCCGATTCCCTCTCGGTTACTGATAACACCGACAGTCTTAATCCGCATCCAGTTGTGTTGTGCTTTGGTCTCATTCCGCAGTAAGGTTACGGGACCGTTAGACTGCGTGACAAGCATGTCAACATCGCCATCGTTGTCGTAATCGCCGAAAAGTGCACCGCGGCTTACCGCTGGACTTTGAAAATAAGCACCAGCATGCGGCGAAACCTCCTGAAATGTGCCATCTCCTTGATTACGGAACATTTGATCCGGTTGACGATATGTTAGGATGTCGTGCGTATCTTCAATGTTATTAATGATATGTCCATTGGCGACGAAAAGATCAAGCCACCCATCCTTATCGGCATCAAGGAAACCTGTACCGAACCCGACGAACAGATAACTCTCTTTACCGAGACGTGCTTCATAAATGACATCTGTGAACGTTCCATCGCCGTTGTTGCGGTAAAGTGCGTTGGTTTCATAAGAGAGGTTCGTGACAAAAATATCCTGTAACCCATCCCCGTTGTAATCACCAGCGGTAACGCCCATACCGGCTTGGGCCACGCCGTTGAAACTATAAGCACACCCAGCAAGAAGTGAGATTTCACTGAACGTGCCATCACCGTTATTATAAAAGAAATCGTTTCGGGTATCGTCATTGGCAACGTAAAGATCGGGCGCGCCGTCGTTATTGAAGTCTGCAGAGACAACACCTAACCCTTTTCCATGAAACAACCCACCAACACCGCCAACACCAGATTCTTCGCTGACATCGGTAAACGTCCCATCCCCATTATTGCGATAAAGTGTGTCCGGTGCCCCTTCAAATAGCGAGGGATGGCAATAGGTCTGTGCGCCATCTTCCTCTCCACAAGGTAAATAGGGAACATCTAATGAATACACGAGATAATTAACAACGAACAGATCAAGGTACCCGTCTCGGTTGTAATCGAGAAAGCATGCGCTACTGCTCCACGCTGGATCACCGACGTTTGCGGAGGCTGTGACATCGGTGAATGTGCCGTCGCCATCGTTGCGATAGAGGACGTTGGCTCCAAAGTTAGTTACGTAAAGATCGACATCCCCGTCGTTGTCGTAATCCGCGCACGCTGCACCCTGCCCATAGTTTCCTCGGTTGCCAACGCCTGCAGTTGTCGTGATGTCAGTGAAAGTTCCATCACCCTTGTTGCGATAGAGCGCGCTTAATGCATCATGTACTGGCGGTGATTCTTCCCAGTAACCGCTGTTAACGAGATAAAGATCCAAATCACCGTCGTTATCGGCATCAAAGAACGCACCACCGGCACCGAGAGTTTCGGGCAGATGGTATGCACCTTCAGCTCCATTGATATGTCTGAAACTGATACCCGCCTCCTCAGTTACATCAACGAATTCAATCGCTGCAGATGACAGCAACGGTAAAGCACATACAAAGAGGACTATCAGGTAGCGGACGTTTTTACTTTTCATGTGAGGGATTTGCATCTCTGGCGAGTCGGAATCCGATGAAACTCGTGCCGATCGCTGGGTGTTGACCGATTCGCGTGGAACATCGCGCAAGCACTTCCGGATTCAGCCACGAACCGCCTTTCACGACACGCCGACTCCCAACTGCTGGTCCTTTCGGGTTCCGATCAGGACTGCGACGGTAAAAGGTTTCTGAATACCAGTCAGATACCCACTCCCAAACATTGCCTGCCATGTCATACGCGCCATAAGGACTTACCCCTGTGGGATACGTGCCGACGGGTTGCAGCTGCGTCCCCGATTGCTTCCAAACATTCGCGTGGACGGTTACGTTTTTGATGCGTTGTGTAAAGGTATTCCCCCAGGGCCATCGCCTTGCTTTCACGCCGCGTGCCGCCTTTTCCCACTCTGCTTCGGTGGGCAGTCGCATGCCGCGCCATCTCGCATAAGCGACAGCAGAATCATAAGCGACTCCGATGACAGGGTGATTTGGTCTTTTTTCTGCAATGTGGGGCCAGGTGCCAAATTCACCACCATAACTGACAGGCGTATGTTCACTATCGGTTCCACCGCTCTCGACCCAAAATGGATAGTATTCGGCGTTGGTTACCTCCGTTTTACCGATATAATAGGCATCCAGATAGATTTTATGTACGGGTGCTTCATTTGGTAAATCCTCCGCACTCCCCATTGTAAAAGTACCAGCAGGGATGAAGCACAAGTCAAATTCAGCCCAGGCGTAAGGCAGGAATGTAAAAAGAACATAAAATAGAATGAAAATATTGCTATTATTGAGAAGTGGATTTTGACGTAAGACGTTCATATTCTTTATAAGTTTTCTCGGCTTCTGACTGTGCGCCAGCGAGCTCATAAGCTTTAGAAAGATTCAAATAGAAACGCGGTTCATCAGGTTCTAACTGGATAGCCATTTCATATTGCGCAATCGCTTCAGTATACGCCTCTAACATCAGACAAACCCCACCGAGACTGTTGCGGTAGGTAGCAACGTTCGGTTTATGCGCAATTACCTTCTCATACATTGTTTTCGCTTTTGGATAGTCCCGTCGCTGAAAGTGAACATAACCGAGTGCTTCATAGCCACGCGTCTCTTGTGGTGCGAGGGTGACGGAACGTTCCAAAGATTGCGTTGCCTCGTGCCACAGCTGCCGCTTCAGTTGGATCCTCCCCAGTCGGTACCACGCGTCGGAATTGTTGGGGTTCCGCTGCACAAACCGCTTAAGATGGGTCAACTGCTCTTCCTCAATAGACAGCACCTCAAAACGTTGTAAACTTTTCCGTGCTATTTCTATCTCTCCAATACGGCGATACGCAGTACCCAAACTAAAATACGCCTTCACGTGGAACGGATCAATTTCAATCAATTCTTTGAAACTATTAATAGCAGATTGCCAAGCTTCTTGTTGCAGAAAGGCAGTACCGAGCGTGTAGTACGCCATCAGCGAGGTCGGATCGAGCTTAATAGCATGCTGAAGTTCACTGATAGCAGCATCGGTTAGATTATCACGAAAATAGGCAATGCCTAATAGTGTCCGCGCGCGTGCATGATGGACATCTATGGCTACTACTTTCTGTAGGATTTGTGCAGCCTGCGCAGTGTCTCCTAAGTGAATTAGGAGTACATCAGCAAGTTCATAATACGCCTCAATATAGTTTTCATCTGCAATTGTCGCCTGTCGAAACGCTTCAGCCGCGGCATGGATCTCCTCGGCACCTTTATAAATCAAGCCCAAAACGCAGTGTGCATCTGCTAAAGACGCATCCAGTGCTACGGCTTCCTCTAAAGCGGTTTGTGCTTTTTCCCGCTCTCCGTGAGTGAGTGCGCGTAACCCAACGTCATACAGCCGTGCCGCTTCCGGATGATACCGCGGCGCGCTAATCGCAAGCAGTGTGTTGAGAAATATGAGAAACGTGAGAGCGAATTTGAATAGTTTCATATACACAAACTATTTTATCTTAAATTTCAACCGGTGTCAATTTTCTAATTGCAAGGTCTTTCACATACGGTTTTCAAAGAAAGTCATTTACTATATGCGATTTTTCGTTAATTCCATGCGCGCTTAAATTTAACTTGACAAAACAATGTATAATGGTGTATAATAATTACGTGTAATTAAATTATATGTATTTAATGAAAAGGAGATTTTCAATGTCAGAATTTGATGCGAAACACGGAAGAAAAAAGCACCGTGGAAAACACCGAAGAGGAGAGCACAGAAGGGATAATGTCGTGATGGTCAGAGTAGACGAAGGAGATCTCACTCGGATTGATGAACTTGTGGAATCCGGGCAATTTAGCAGTCGCTCTGAGGCGACGGCGTTTCTCATCAGTGAAGGCATCAAGTCTAAGCAGGAGATGTTCGATAAGATATCGGAAAAAATTTCTCAAATTCAGAACTTAAAAACTGAGCTTGGGGCGATGATTGCCGAAGACACAAAACCATCCGAAACTTAGGTTATATAGGACTTACGCAATTTTCTGATAACTATCTACCTCCCGCACACCGCTGACGAGGTTTGAAACCTCGCCAGCAAAGGGTGCTGCGTAAGTCCAGTTATAGAAAATACACGTTTAATCTGTGGAGGATTGATTTATGCGCGACTCGATGCGAGGTTTCGACAGCGGAAGGTCATCTCGGCGGCGGATGCATCATTATGGCGGAAAGCCACGCTTCCGAAAGTTAGACCATGAACCTCTGTCGACAACGGAAGATGTACCTGAACTCCTGAAAGATCAGGCAGAAGCACTACTTGAAACGGGCGAAGAGATCAAGATTTCTGTTTCGACGGATCTACGTTTTGATGGGACATACGGACAGGATTGGTTGTTAATTACGAATAGACGGCTCATCGCTTTCAATCAGAATGGTGTTATCGGGCACGACCTGCGCGAGGTGCCGCTCTCATCCGTCAAAGATGTCGAAATTCTGGAGATGTACGGGAATAATATTCTCAAAGTGAGTACTGCGGACAACGCTTTTGAACTATCGCGCTACTCAAAAAGGTTAACCCCAAAATTCACTCGTGCTGTCTCGGAACTGGAAGGGTTGGTTTCACAAACGGGAGCGAATTCAGACGGTAGACCCCCTGGTGGACATGGGCGCGGTAGACGTGGACGGGGTCCAGGTGGAATGTCCTCTGAAGCGAAGGGACGCTGTGAGAAGTGCGGTCAACCTATTCCGAGTTGGTCAGATGTCTGTGTCAATTGCGTCCAGAGTGGAAAACTCATCTTTCGACTCATGAAGTACGCCGTTCCGCTTTTGTATGTCGTTGTGCCTGCATTTCTGCTGATGATGCTCATCCGGTTTGTTGGGGTCTATCCGCCGATCCTCGGTAAAGAATTGGTTGACACTATTTTGAAACCGGTCGAAACTGCTGTTAGTTCGGGACAGCCTCTTCCCGAAACGACGTGGGGGCACCTCCAAGGGACCGTCAATTTTTTGGGCGGGTGGTTTGAAAACATACCGGCTGCCGGTACCTTTGGGCATCTCATTGGGCTTATTCTACTCATGGTAGGGGTTAGGGTTTTTACTCTGGTAACTTCATCTGTGCGCGGATATATGATGGCATGGGTGGGTCAGAATATCACGAGACGGCTTCAGAACGAGACCTATGAACATTTAAACGCGCTCTCTATTGATTTTTTCCATGAACGAGATACCGGAAACTTGATGTCGAGGATCACGCACGATGTATCACGACTCCGGGATTTCATCGCGAGTGGGATACAAGATATTATTGGTGATTCTCTCACAATCATCTTTATGTGTATAATCATGTTTTCTTTTAACTGGCAACTTGCGCTTTGGACGCTGATACCTATTCCGTGTCTTATCTTTTTCACGATCTTTTTCGGGAAAAAAATGAGCAAGGTGTACCATGTTTTATGGAAACGTTATGCGAACATTAGCACGATTCTCGCGAGTACGATTCCAGGGGTCCGCGTTGTCAAGGCATTTGCCCGCGAACGCTACGAGATAAGCCGGTTTAACGATTCGACCTATCAGGTATTTACGGGTGAGATGAACGCGGCGAAACTTGGAAGCCTTTACCGTCCGATTATGGAGTTTATCACCTATTCCGGTTCTATTTTGATTTGGTTAGTCGGGGGATGGCAGATCTTCCAAAACGATATAACCCTTGGCACGCTATTTATGTTCCAAAGTTATATGATGCAGTTTTTTTCACCTGTATCTACTCTCTGTCAGATGAACGAGAGGTTTATCCGAGCAGGCACCTCCGCCGAGCGTGTGTTTGAAATTATGGATACACCCCCGAGCGTTGCTGATAAAAACGATGCAGTAGCCCTTAGAAATATCCGTGGTGCTGTTGAATTTAGAGATGTCTATTTTTCTTACGATGGCGAAAAAAACGCGCTCAATGGGGTTAATTTTACAGTGGAGCCCGGTAAAATGATAGGGTTGGTTGGGCACAGTGGTGCAGGAAAAAGTACGCTCATCAACCTGATTACCCGTTTCTACGACCCGAATGATGGGCAAATAGTGATTGATGGTTACGACAGTCGTGATATTCAGGTTAAGGCGTTACGGCAACAGATCGGCGTAGTTTTACAAGATCCGTTCCTGTTCCAAGGCACGATAGCAGAGAATATCGGTTACTCAAAGCCGGGGGCATCTCGGATGGAGATCATTGCTGCTGGGATGGCAGCAAATGCCCACGATTTTATCATGAAATTCCCCGATGGTTACGATACAACGGTAGGGGAAAGAGGGGCACGGGTTTCTGGTGGTGAACGACAGCGTATTTCTATCGCACGCGCAATTTTAAAAAATCCGCGCATCCTTATCTTGGATGAAGCGACTTCCTCTGTTGATACCGAAACAGAGTCAAAGATCCAAGAGGCATTGGAACGACTCATCCAAGGCAGAACAGTATTCGCTATTGCACACAGGTTGTCAACGCTTAAGTACGCCAACCGGCTTGTTGTGCTGAGAGAGGGCGCGGTAGACGAAATCGGGACGCATGAGGAACTGATTGCCCAAGACGGCACATACGCTGGTTTGTGTGAGAAGCAGACTGAATTGTCAAAAATTCGCGCATGGTAATCTGCGTCTAAAAGGAGGGCATATTGATGAAGGAAGCGATTAAGGTTACTGATGGATTAAAGTTCCTTGATGCAAGCGGTGTTAGGCTTGAGCGGAACGCGTTTGAAGAGTTGGTTGTCCAACTTCCAGATGGGTCGATTCGGAAGAGGGTCGAACCGGTCTACGCTTTTCCTGTAAGTGAGACCAGCCGATATATCGCTTTAATGGACGAAGAATCTAACGAGATCGGCATTATTGAGGATATAAAACATCTGCCACATGAGTCCCGCAAGATTCTCGTTGAGGAGTTACAGAGACGCTACTTTATGCCGAAGATTATCAAAATCAACGCGCTTGAAGGGCAGTTTGGAATTACACAATGGATGGTTGAAACTTCGCAAGGGGATGTCCAGTTCAGCTTGCGCAGCCGGTACGATATTGTCACACTTGGAAACGGACGCGTTCTGATTAAGGATGCAGATGGTAACCGCTATGAAATTGAGAACTACAATAAGTTGGACGCGCAAAGCATCGCGCTCCTTGAAACCCAAATGTAGGCACACCACTGGTACGTACGGAGGAGAAAATGAAAAAGCCAATGATGCAGATGATAGTCGTGCTTGTTTTGATGCTATTTTTTGCAGCTGCAACCTTGGTTCTGGGACAACGGCGACGTGCTGCCGAGTCTACGAAAGTTCCCGAAGGCGTAAAAGTGTATCGAGACATCGCTTATGTTGCGGATGGACATGAACGTCAGAAATTAGATCTTTACGTGCCAGAAACAGGGGAAAACCTACCGCTTATTATCTGGATACACGGGGGTGCCTGGCGCGGCGGAGATAAGAAAAATTATATTCGGAGGGAATATCTCAAAGCCGGTTATGCGGGTGCGAGTCTCAACTACCGCCTGAGCCAGCACGCCATTTTTCCCGCCCAGATTGAAGATGTGAAAGCCGCTGTGCGGTGGCTGCGCGCAAACGCAGAGACCTATCGCCTTGATCCAAACCGTTTTGCAGCGTGGGGTTCATCCGCTGGTGGACACCTTGTCGCGATGCTCGGTACAGCAGGCGATGTAGATGAATTTGAAGTGGGTGAAAACTTGGAGGTATCCAGCAGGGTGCAAGCCGTGGTCGATTATTTCGGTCCCACAGACTTCCTTCAGATGGACGCGCAAAGTCTTCCTGATGGATTGGTGCATGATGCGCCTGACTCTCCAGAGTCTCAACTGGTAGGGGGACCTATTCAGGAGCATAAGGACCGCGTTGCGAAAGCGAATCCAATCACCTACGTTTCTGAAGATGATTCGCCTTTTCTGATTATTCACGGAGATCGAGACAAGCTTGTTCCGTATCAACAGAGCGTGTTGTTGAAGGATGCATTGGAGAAGGTGGGTGTACCGGTTACGTTCTATAAGGTGGAAGGCGGCGGTCACGGTTGGTTTAGAGATCCGAAGGTCCCAGAATTGACAAAAGCATTCCTTGAACAACACTTGAAACCGACTCAATAGCGATAGGTGCGTTTTCAACCGCAGCTACATGGCTACTTCAATGTAATTTGGGGATCGTCCGCATACGCAGAATCTATCTGAACCAAACGCTCTAAGATTAGGCAAAACAATCCGAACAGTGTCTTGAGTTGTGCTGTCTCTTCGATAACCCCTGCTCGCTCAAAGTACAATTCATCAACACCTTCAGGAAAATCGGGGCCAAACCAACCCTCATCGTCTTTAATACTGAGGTGAATCCTTGGCTGACTTTGACATAATTCCTTTATCCTACTATTAGCAAGTAGCAGTTTGATTTTTTCCGGATTGTTGGATTTGGTTACAAACTGCTTATCAAAAAACGGATCTCCTATTTCTATGTCCTGCATGCCGAAGAATTTGCCAATCGAACTAAGGAATCCTTGGCGAGAAATCTTGAAATAGAGTCCATCCTTGTTTATAAACGGTGCGCGCATCCGGGTGTAGGTCGTTGACGTTGTTGTGGCTCCAGTGGAAACGATATCCGTGTAGGTATCCAATAGAATTTGCCATTCGCCGTGTTTGTAAATGAGAACATCCGTGCTGCAAAAGCCGCCTTCAATAAATTCGCCACCTATATCCGTGGCAATCTGTGCCCAAATGTTGTCCTTGGAAGAACCGAAAATAGATCTGAGTTTATTCATTTTTTTTCCTTCATAGTATAGATTTTGAAAATAGAAGTTTAGCAAAAATCAAACCAATGGAGAGGTAAGTTAACGTTTCACAGCGACAGAAACGCCATCACGGAGCGGAATAATCGTTGTAAATACATCAGGCGAACTATAGAGGAGACGTGTCAACTCTCTGACACCAATCGTAGCGGCGTGAAACCACTGTTCCCGCTCATCAAGTCCTTCTGGAGGACTACCCGGTTCCTGCGTGACGACGCGTCCACCCCAGATCATATTATCCGTAATAAACAATCCCCCACTTCTAAGTCGTGGAATCGCCTTATGAAACGCTTCAGGATATCCGTCTTTGTCGATGTCATTGTAGATGATGTCGAAATCACCTTGGGTTTCATCGATGATTTCAAGCGCATTACCAACACGATAGTCAATGCGATCTGCAATACCGCCGCGCGCGAGATAGCCTGCTGCGCGATCGGCGTTCTCCTGCGAACCGTCGGTGCAGATGATAGATGCTTCCGGTTTTTGCAGTGCTTTCGCCATCCAATACGCTGAATACCCGAAACCCGATCCCATCTCAAAAATCCGTGTGGGATTGGTCAGCAGCACCAATTGATGTAAGACCCGCCCGACGAGTGGTCCCACGATTGGAAAACGATTTGCGCGTGCATGTGCCTCCATCTCGGTGAGTACTTCATCGCGTTCAGGAATAATATCGAGTAAATAGTCGTCAATCGACGGGTGAAGAATATCCAAACGTTGCATAGATCACTCCTATTTTGTCTGATGATGGATCAGTGCGCTTACAAAGTGCCTACCGAGTTAGGGGATGCCTTCCTCTCTTTTCCACCTTTCAAGTGGGTGTTCACGTGGTGTGAGTGGCATAGGCACGCGAGTCTGACGACGATGCGATTCCCATGTCGCGTGAATCATTTCGAGGCAATCTCGACCGTCTCTGCCGCTTGCAAATGGATATCGGTCTTCCTCAATCGCTTCAATAAGATCGCGTAGCATAAGGCGTTGCAAGAGCAGTCGTATGGATCCCTTGTCTCGCGGGTTTCCTTGCTCGTCAAGGTCCTCGCTGGAAAGGTGCACCGGTTCCCACGCTTCTGCAGGGGTCTTATGTTGTCCTTTGTGGATGAACATCGTTGTGCCTACACTCTCTCGGATGGCAATCCTGCCTTCAGTGCCGATGATGTCGATGCCGTAGGCGTTATCGTTGGTTTGTGGTTGGGCAAGGAACTGCACATCGGCATGGATGCCGTTCTTGAAGCGGAAAGCGGCGTGTCCACGCTCTCCGAGCACAAGCCCTGCATCTCGGTCATGCGGGTGAACTTCTTGGGTATGTTTGATGTCATCGACGGTTGACTCACGTCCATCCATCTGCACGAGGTGTGCGTGCGTCCATTCGACATCGCCGCCGAAGAGGCGCAACCAATCGTAGAGATGTGTGCCCATCTCCATCAGTGAGTTGCCGACCTTGCGTCCGCCTTTGTCGGTTGCCTTCATCAGCACGACATCGCCGATTTCGCCTTTCTCAATCAGCGAAAGGGTATGTCGGTTATATGGGCTGGCGCGTTTGATGTGGTTAATAGCAAACTTGACGTGATTTTGATCGCAGGTTTCGACCATTTCGTCGGCTTCAATAAGGTTTAGGGCAGTCGGTTTTTCACAGAAGACGTGGATGCCGCGCTGTGCCGCTGCAATTGTTGGGGGATAGTGCATCGGTGCCTGCGTTGGGACGATGACGATATCGGGTTGTTCTTCGTCAAGCATCTTTTCGTAATCGTCATAGATGGCTTTGACACCGAATCGTTCGCTCCATGCTTTTGCCCGTTCTGGGTTGATTTCTGCTCCAGCGACGAGTTCACAATTCGTCTCTAATTCTACTGCTTGGGCATGAGATCCACCCATGCCACCCAAGCCGATAATCGCGATACGATAGTTGTTCATGCATGTCTCCGAAGTTTACCAAAAAGAGTGTGCTGGTTTATCCCTATCATAGCAACTTCAGTTTTGGAGTGCAAGAAAAAAGTTGAAGAAAATCCTGTAGGTATAGTTGAATAAAAGAAGGAGAGGCAAATTTAAAAAAAGATGATTGGGATGGAAGAAAGGAAGAATGGAAGGGTAAGGACTTCCGCGCTTCCACTCTTTGCCTTCCAACCACCGATCTGATGAATAAGGAATAAACAGATGAGAAAAGAAGGAATTCGGATTTTAGTCGATACTTCACGCGATACCGGCTGGTCAAGTGGATTGATACGAATTGAGCCGGACAACATCTATCGAACCACTAATAACCGAGATTATCTCAGTGAAGCGGTGTTAAAAAATTACGATGTACTGACAATTTGCAGCAACACACCGCTAAAATACACCGAAGCAGAACTCCAACTGATCCGCGAGTTTGTGGAAAATGGCGGTGGACTGTTTTTAGCCGCCAGCACGATCCGATTTGAGCGAGATGTCCGTGAACCGATCTCTGAATTGGGGATTAATCACGTTGCTTCTCTTTTCGGTGCGCGGTTTCTTCCGTTACCTGAAGGACAAGGAGACATGGATACCGACGCGAATCCTTTGCGTGGTTATACAAAGAAAGACCTCCACCTCACTAATCACGAAATTACCGATGGATTGGGAATTGACGACCTGGGTCTCACATATTGTGGGCCCCTTGATATCCCCGCGGAGGGTGGCGTTTTCCTTAAACACAGCGAGACAAAGGAACCGGTAGGTGCTTGTCTTGATTTTGGATCAGGACGAGTGCTATTGATCAACACGCAACTCTTTCAATATGAAAATCACCCTGTATCTGGGCGATTCATTGATTGGTTGGGAATCAACCACCTTTCTTCGGCAACAGAGACCGAGATGATTCCTGATGAAATTCCGGTTGAAGAACACGTCAGAGAGGACGGAAAGATCAAGATTTTCTATACGCACTTCGTCGAGGACCGGGTGGAAACCTGTATGGCATTTGCTAAAAAACTGACGAAAGAGATGTTCTCAAAATTCCCTGAAGGTGAGAAAATTAAATGGAAACTTGATCTGATTCCGTCGTGCGATCATGGATACGGCTTCAGTTGGGAGGATTCGGTAATGACAATCGGAGCATGCGCCGGTCCCTCAAGACTCGCCTATTCTCTTGGTTTTGAGGCGAGTGGGTTGCTCGCCGACAAAACACCGTTTCAGAAGGCGGCGGATGTTCTTTTTGACGGATTCCAATTTTTCTTTGGTATCTGGGCAATGAAATTGCTCGGATTTGGACGAGAAGCAACGATGATGCTCTCCGAATTTGAGGCGCAATTTCGTGAAGACGACGAAGCCGAGGCGTTGATTGACATCGCGAAGGTTTACGAGCAACAATCTCGCAAGCCGATCTGGATACTGAAGGTACTCCTCGAAAAATATGGTGACGACCTGTTTGTTCGGCTCACTGAGATATTCTCCGAAAAGCAAATTGACCCAGAAAAGAATATGCCGGACACAACCTTCTCACGGGTGGATAGACAAATCTGTTACCTCAGCCGGGTGGTAGGTGAGGACCTGTTTCCATGGTTTGAAGAGATCGGTACGACCATCCATCCACTCCCATTATTGCCGAATGACAGCGACGAATTTGCTGCAGCGGTGCGTGGATACCTTAACGAAATGATTCGTGACACAAGCATAGATACAAGCGACAGAATCGATGCAATTGATAGCCTTCTCGAAATCACTGACGAATCTGAGCATCAGGTTTCAGCATTAGTTGCTAAATTGGACACGGCGGACAGATACGAACGCCTGATTGCAGCGGCAAAACTAATCAACAGCTGCGATGATCGGGCAGTGAAAGTGCTCGAAGGGTTGACAGTCGAAACGGCGGATGATGGGCTTGTGGCGATGGCGGTACTGATGTTGGTTCGCAACGGTGGAGGCAGCGAAATCGTAGGTCAACTCGTGGAGATTGCGCCACACCAAGATCATAGATACCAACTCGAAACTGGATACTTACTTGCCAAAATTGGACACCCGGCAGCCGAAGCGTTCTCATACAAGGAGCTCACAGACGAAAATGGTGCGTCTCTCCTAACGATGGATGTCAAACGCAATGAGGAATTATATCACTATCCGATCATCGGCGGCGATCGCGTTGCCGTTTGCAACATAATTCTCCATACACACCATTTCCCACACAACACGCACGCTTCGGGTACTTATGTGAGTTGGGTGCATACCACATCTAAATATCGCCGAAAGGGATTGGCGCGGTGGGCATTTGGTGCGTCAATGTCGCATGAACTGGTTCGCCGATACTCTTGTATCTCTCTTCATACCGGCACGGACAACAACGCCCATGGGATGTACAGGAATTTTGGGTTCGTTGATGGGCTATTGACGCGAGAGTTCACCAAAGCGTTGCGGCATGAACAGGCAAAAGTAGTAGAGGGCTTAGTTATCCGCCCTTACGCACCTGGGGATGAGGTCGCGATGGCAAGGGGACTCAATGCATTTTATGCCGACCGGGTGGAACGCAGACCGAGACGCGCTGAAAGGCGCAGAACTTCTGAAACTCGATTGATTTATCTCGCAGAGAAGGATGGAGAACTGCTTGGATATGTGCAAGCGCAATGCGATGAGAAGGAAAAGAGTGTCCGAATCACCGAATTCTGTCTTAAACCCCTGTCTTCCGAAGATTCTACACATCCGGAAGGTTTCCTTGAGGATGTCGGTGCTGCACTACTCTGTGCGTTGCACAACGGATTGGTCAAGCGTGAGTATAAACGAATTCGCTACGAGCCGGAAGCAGAAGGTGACAAGAATTACATCAGAACGCTGTTCCACAACTTTGGGTACACGTCTGGGGATGTAGGGTGGGTATGGATGTTTAAGATCGTCAACCTGCCGATGCTACTTGGTGAGCTTTCCCCACTACTTTTGAAGCGACTGAACAAGAGCGATGATTACAAGGGCTGGCAAGGGACAATCAGCATCAAAGGTTCGGAACATCAGGCGAGCCTTATCATTAAAGATGGCGAAATTCGTGTATCGGAGGAAATCGCGGAAGATACTGGAATTTGCCTTTCTACAGATGATGATACGATCACCCGATTCATTTTGGGGGTTATCACACCCTATGGTGCACATCTACAGGATCAATTGCACATTGCACCGACAGTCAACGGTTCGGTAACACGTCTGTTAGGGACGCTTTTTCCGAAGCATTAGAAACCCATCATCGCTCGAACGAACGTTGTATTACTCCTCTTCTGTTGAAACAGATTCGTGGTTCTACGGTGACCTGTGAGAATGACGATATAGAAGCCGAGCCAATTGCCTCTGTTGATAGCTTGGATTTCAAAAATACGAGTTCGCAAGTCAGGACGGTATAGGTTTGGAACGTCAGTATCAACTGGGAAAGTTTGTAGGTAGTTTTTGAAGTTTTTATCTCGGTTGGAAAACTTCCGGTATTGGAATCCTCCAAGGACACTTAATCTCGGTGTGAACTGATAATCAAGGCGGACACCAAGAATATCCTCTCGGCTTCGACGGTTAAATCGCAAATATTCAACCGGTTGATCGTCGGTTGGGAGGAACAGGTCTGGGTTGAGTGTTTTTGGAATGTCTTCGGCACTTCGGTCAAAGGCGCGGTCCCAGACGTACTTAACCATAGGTGTTAGCGTTAAATCTGCAGCAATTTTGTTGACATAAGGGAGGTCTCCAAGTGAGATCTCGTATTTCGCCTTCAGAATGGTGAGTTGATTACGGATATTCCGTTCAGGATAACGGCGTTTTTTCCAATTCGCATGGTCATAGATTAAACCGGTGTCAGTCGGGTCAAGTGCGTTAATGCCATGGTCAGGATAGAATGCGCCAAGTCGTACCTGATTAATTGGCACCATAAAATCAACGCGTTCATCGGGTTCAAAGTTCTCTGATATCGGGTCGTATTCAACATCCGTGATAAGTGCCTTTTCTTTATCCTGTTCAAACTGTTTTTGCATGAGAACCAAGAGTTTGGCTTCAAGGGTCAAGTTTCGTACCGCGGTATAGAGGCATTGGAACGTTGTTGTATTTACTCGTGCGTTGTGAAAATCAAGTTCGTCATTAATGTGGATCGGTTCTAATTCTCCAACAGGCAAGGCAACGGCGTAATCCGGAATATCATCCCGTACTCGGACAAATCGGTTTTGGAAGTGAAAACTGCCAAAATTCGGAATGTCGCGTTTATAAGCAACATGTATATATTTAGTGTTATTTTTCCGTCGGCTTGAAATTTCGCTTTCGTTTAACCAACCTGCTTGGACAGTGAGATTATCAAACACATTGTATTTCGCTTTGAGGTGATATCCCTGACGGTCTATACCGTATTCATATTCAGGTTCAAAGTCATCCTCAATCGGATCAACAATACCATTATTATTCAGATCAACAATGTGGGTAAATACAGGTGGGTCGGCTTCAAAAATTAGAAAATCTTCTTGGAAGTCTAATACTCCATTCTGGTTTCGATCATCAGCACGTGGAATCACGCCATCAAAGTCACTGTCATCGGGCCAGCCATCGTCATCATCGTCATCCTCAATCAGTGTATAATTGGCTGCGTCCCACGGAATTTGTTCTTCCGCAATTCGTTCTTCCAAGGGTCTATCCGGTCTGCCGCGTTCAAGCGTGTAAATTTGCCCTCTGTTCGGATGTGCCCCAAAATTCAGATAGTTCGTTGTGTAGCCTGGGTCAATGTGATACAAGACACCTTCTAAATGAAGTTTGCCGAAGCGAGACTTAAGTTGGACGAACCAGGCGGTTTCCCTACCGAGCTTTCCGTTGCCATTTTCATCTGTTCCGTCCCCGCCTAAAAACGCTTCAAAACGTTCACCTTCGGTTTCCGAATACGTGGGGACACCATTTGCATCTACTGGAAGTCGTCTACTGAAATCAATAGAGACACCTGTTTCTTCCTCACCATCTGGTCCTTGAATAGTCGTTTTGGTTCGACTAAATCCGACTTTATCTTTCGGGATAGTCGGGTACTGTTTGTATTTACCATTAATAGAGTAGTGTGTCCTGATGGAAACGTTGCCAATAGTTCCCTCAAGGTCAATTCCGTAGAGAGCTGCAGCTCGAGCAGCACCGTAGCGGTATCGGATTTTTCGAGGTCTCCCTTCAGCTTTCCATTGTGTGGGATTGTCTACAAGTTTTTTCCTGTTTTTGATGTAATCCGGAGATTGACCGTAATTCCCCGGTGCCTCAATTATGTCGCGATACGGCATCTGAATGCGACCATCTGTCGTTTTAATCCACTCTTGTAGATCGGGGTTCTCCTCTGTTCTATTTGCTTCACTAAAGCCGATAACCGATATATTGTAATCGCCCGCCACGACCATATCAAGGACAACAGATTTGACTGTTCGTGGGTCAATGTTAATCCTCTCATCATCGAAAATAAGATCATATTTCATTTTATTGAAACCGTTGACAATTTTCCACTTCCCGTCAACGGAATCTCGGACTTTGGAAGGACCTCCGGCGTGATCAACCGGAACCAATTCATCAGCGAAGACATCGAATCGGTGCGTCGTTTCTGGTAGTGGGTCGGGTTCAATGCCTTCGGCTATAGCTGCAGGGGGTAATTTTTCAAGTGCTTGTGTAACAATCGTAATCTTCATGCTTTTGAAAGCTGCACCGACCCCCTCTTGGATATTATTCTTGTGTAAGTTTGGATCATAAGAACGAAAATCTGTGAATGCACTCGTGTGATTATCCTCAGGCGAGTCATCTCGAAAAACGATGGATATTGTTTCAGGCGGTGTATTGGCGACGGTTCCCATGAATGAGTTTATGAGACGTTCAGGATGTTCTTTATACAAATTTACATAAGTAAACCCTACGCGGAAAAACTCACCTAAAAGTCCCTGTCCTCGAAAACCGACCAGTCGTGCGTTTTCAATGTTCCTGACCCCTGACACTGCGTTCAATCCGTTTCGCCGCCCAAGATCCTCGGCGAGGCTTTCCCCCTGTCCTGGCACATCTGTTATTTTAATGGGATTAGAGATACGTGAATGGATGAGGCTAAAAAGATGGTGCTCCTGCGCAAAGGAGATATCCCACCGAAGCCCATCAAACTCAGTTTTGTATATAATATATCGGTTTGGAAACAGAGAAGCCGGTTTGATCCGCAGGTGATCGCCAATAATAAACTCAGTATGTCTACCAAGAAAGGTTTCTTCAGCTAAGATTGTCCGATCCAGTTGCGCTGTGAAGCGAAGAGTATCCAGCTGACCGCCCCATCCAACAATTAATTTACCGCTCTGATCGAAATTTTTCTGATCGGTATATGTATTGAGTTCGCTGCCTTCAACGATTTCAGCACCATAAAGGTCATAGAAGAATTGCGGTTCTTCGTCCAGTTGGTATCTGCTTGAGAATTTCGCTTCGCTCTCAATAGTAGGCAAGAGCGGCACATACGGTCCGAGACTGTCCGCGCCACAACCATAGAACACGGACGCACTCAGGACGCAAGTCGCTACAAGCATGAAGTTAATCGCTCGTTTTAACGTGTTCATTGGTTATGTTCCTCCTTGCGGACGAATTACCTGAAGATGTTCAAGTCTATGCCTCCATCAAACTGTCTCATTTCCGAATAAGCATTTTGCGGGTTGCCGAAAAGTCGCCTGTGTTAATCGTGTAGAGGTAGACACCACTACTCACAGACTCACCCATCTGATTACGTCCATCCCAATAGATGGCTTGTGCCTGTGAGGAGTAATCGCCAGCAGGAAGCGTTCCCGGCGATAAGCGGCGCACCAACTGCCCCTTCGGGTTGTAAATCTGAATCGTAACATCGCTTTCGTCTGCGAGCCGGAACGGTATCCAAGTTTCCGGATTAAAAGGGTTAGGAAAGTTTTGTAGAAGTTGATTCCGTTTTACCTCCCCTAATATCACGAGCTGCTTCCCGTGCGGGACAACAGTGCCGTGCTGCGAGGGTAGCAGTGCCTTTCCATCCCATATCTGGATTTGCCCTGTATTGGTCTGTGAAAGTAGCACGGATCCATCTCGACTGATAGCAAGATACGTTTGGATAGATGGATAGTCCATGGGTGTCTCTTTCCGCCAGTCCCAGATTTGGAGGTTGCCGTTTCGATTGGTGAAGAGATAGCGAGTGTTTGAGCTGAAATGCACTGGTGCGTCTCCATCCAGTGTTTTCAAAAGTTTTGGACGATTTGGCAAGAGTTTCCAGATTTGGACGGCACCGCGAATAGATACCCCTAATATCGTATGAGTCGCAAAGGCGAACGTTGGGTGTGAACTGTAATAAAGTTCTGGCACTTGCCACTTGTATTGAAAAACAAAGGCATTTCTTTCACGTTTCCATAACAAAATCCAGTAGTTATCATCTTCCGCCTCACCAGCAGCTACCAAGTATTCATCGTTTTTACTGAAAGCGAATCCATAATAAATGTGGATTTGTTCCTGCTTAAGTTTCTGAGGTTTCTTTGGGTTTTTGATGTCTAAGACGAGAAGGTTCCCCCAGTCTTCCTCCGCTGCAATCCATCTTCCTGAGGAACTAAAGGTGATCTCATGAGAATATCCAACGCGATGTGGAAATTGTGTTTTAATGCTGCCGGTCCGAAGGTCGCGTACCTGAACCCATGGGTCTTGAACAACAGCAAATTTTTTATTATCAGGCGAGATGACAAGGTCCTCAAAGAACTCTTTTTCGGCAGAAACGAGCCGTCGCAGCTGCCGTGAAGGAACATCCCAAATCTTGATAAAGTCTCGGGAGACGCTGATCAGTGTGCGACCGTCAGGACTCAACCCTGCATCCCAACCCCAGTCGTTGTGAACGAAATCAGCCCATTCGTTTAAGGGCTGTTTCTTCTCAATATCCCATAGCACGATAGCATCGGTATAGTGTAAAAGCGCGGTTTTTTCATTGGGTGAGAGTGTCATTGATTTCAATCGAGTGAACTCAGTGCCGAACGTATCAATCTGTTGTCCGGAGTTGATATCCCAGACCCGCACTTGATCATCCCAACCCAGCCATGGACCATAATTAGTCCTGCTCAGACGGGATGTCTGCGTCGCAACATACAGACGTTGGCTGTCTGGACTGAATACCATGCTTGAAACCCTTCCATTACCACTCGTTTTTCGCCATAACGGACATTGCGTCTTTACATCCCAAACATGAATTGAAGTTGAATTGCTGTCAAACGTCGCGATGAACGCTCCATCTGGACTGATAGCAACGTCTTCACTCCAGTCCCCAGTGTGTCCATCAAAACGTCCTTCCAAGCGGAGTGTTTTGACATTCCACAACTCAACATTTGAATGTCGTGAGACTATCAGGAGATGACGACCGTCGGTACTAAAAACTATAGCCCGCGTTGATGGAAAATTTACACGCGCCATCGTTCCAATGAATTCTCCGGTTTGCCAGTTCCACAGATGAATTCCATCTTTAAAAGATGTCGCAAATACTGAATCTGTTGGGCTAAATGCTGCGGACCTGACGTAGCTTCCAAACTGCCATTCCATGACTTGTTCACGGGCATTGACATCCCAGATATTTATCGTTGTCGTTCTTGGCTCAGTAGAAGAATGATTCAGGATCGCTAAATGTGTAGCAGTTGGACTAAACACTACATCGCTGTAACGCGTTCTCTCGCCGAATTCATCGACGACTGCACCGGTATGTGCATCAACAATTTGAATGTGTGTCGGGACAGCTCGTAAAATGACTTCGTTGGAAAGAAAAGCGTGCTGCTCTGGACGCGGTTGCCCAATCGTGCCGATCGGTTCAATCGCAAACACGAGGCAGGGGCAGCAGAAAATACCAATTAGTGTGATATAGGAGATTCGTGAGTTTCGATTTGAAAAAGGGGTAAGTATTTTCATGAGAACCTCCAAGTCCTTGCGTAGTGGAATGGGGACGATGATGTACCCAGTGACAGGTCAGGTCCGTAGTGAAAGGTTCATCGCTTCAGTTGTCCCCATGTTGTTGTGAGTTTTCCGTGTGCTTCGACGGCTAAACCGTCAATAAAACCGCTTTTCCAAAGATGATACCCATTCCCGGATACGTCTTTGAAGCGGTTTGCTCCGGGTGCTTCATCGAAATGCCATAACGAAAGCGTATGTTCATCGACCTCAAATTTCCCTTTCGGAACTTCCCACTCCGGTCCGACATATCGGACAACGTTGGAAATCCGAACTTCATCGATATACCCTTTCAATCTCACATTCAACCCTCCGAAGTATTTCCGTTCCTCGTCTTGTGGAACAATTCCACCGATACGGAGTATTTTGTATGATTTGATGAGACGTCCACCGGGACAACATAAATTCCCTCCTTTTCCGTTAAATCCTATCCCTGATGAGGCATCGTAAATCGCCGTGACATGCACCCATTCTCCTTTGGGCAGTGGTTCACCTCCAGAAATGATTCCTCTATCTGCTTTTTTGTGATAGCCCCATGCGCCTAATGCCCCACGATTACCGCCAAGAATCAAATTAAATCGCCCTTCCTGACCGATGATTGACCAAAAGGTCAATCGACCAGGTGGTTCTTCAAAATAGATCCATGCTTCAGCAGTCAACTCTTTAAACTCTTTATTGGGAAACCATCCCTTGACAGTCGCAAGGAAATCGTGGGTTTCATCCAGTCGTAGCATGCCGCCACCTGCTGGTGAAGCGGGTGGTAGTGCTTTAGCACTCAGCGGAATTAGTATAAGTAAAATGAAACAGGTAAAAAGTTTTCGGTATATCATTTTGTGTATCCTTTCTGATGCGAAAAAGGTGATACCGTCTTCATTTAGTCGCTGTCAGATTTCTTCAATCTGCTCCATAGTGTTGTTTGTGTCTGTGCAATTGGAGAAACAGCAAGAAACCCCTCCGGTACCCACTCAGGGGAATACTTGTTCATCCCATCATTTGTCAATCGCTGGATCGGTTTACCCGCCACATTTATCACGTGAACATCAGTACCTCTCCCGCGACCTTGCCATAAAATGTAGGCGATCCATTTCCCATCAGGCGACCACGCAGGTTGGTGGTGAAACCGCGGATCATTATTCACCTGGCGTAAACCGCTGCCATCACGGTTTACGATGAAAAGCGCATGATTTTTCAAAACTCTGTCTTGTGCCTCAGAAAAGACGATCAGTTTTCCATTTGGCGACCACGCAGGATTCGCTCCGTTTCCAGTCCTGAGTTTTCTCAGTCTTTTCCCGTTAGATTGCATTATATAGATACCGTGGCTTGTATCCCGATTTGAATTGAAAGCGATGTGTTTCCCGTCGGGAGACCACGCTGGTTTTGAGTTAAATTGACCCTTGCTTGTAAGTTGCTGCAGTTTTTCACCACGAATGTTCATTTTGTAGATATGGTAACCCTCTTCTCGATCCGATTCAAAAGCGATCCATTGTCCGTCTGGAGACCAGGCAGGATTATTGTCTCGTGCCGGATGGTTCGTCAACCGGCGAGTTTCCCCCTGACTCAGATCCATCACATAAATCTCATAATTTCCGTCTCGATCCGACACATAAGCGAAAGACCTTCCATCGGGTGCCCAGGTCGCAGAAAAATCCTTTGCAGGGTGATCCGTTAAGTTTCGGAGATTCTTACCATTTGTATCAATGATATAGATGTCGTGATTTCCTGTTCGATCAGAGTTAAAAGACACATATCCAACGCCGGGTTTCTGAGCATAAACCTTCGTCAGGAATAGCATGCTACTTGCTAAGAACACAACTCCGAATATCATGCCAAAGTGTTTACGTTTCATCTTTGTATTCTCCTTACTTTTTGTTTCGATTTTCTGCCTATCGCTAAATGGATAGAAGCGATGCGGCAATTGCGTAGGGGAAAGCCGATCGCATTGATGCGTGTTTCTCCAAGGAGAAAGGCTCTCCCATGGTTTACTCAGCGTTGTTAATGTATTAGCAATTTTCATGCCAAAGATAATTTAGGCGAGAAACCGTGTTTAAAAACAGAATCCACACAATTCTGCTTAACGGGGTATTCTTAAGTGTTCAATTTCTGGACAATTTTGTTCAAAGTTGGGAAGGTACTGCGGTTGGAAACCCATTGATACTTTGGGTTTTATAGGGCATAGAGAGCAGCTTGCACAAAATAGGGCATTCTTTATATTCTATTGCACGAAATCGAGCGTAGTTCGCCTAAGTGTTCCCCAGAGTACCATCTGTGTGTTCGCGCTCGGTGAAACACTCAACGCCGATGGCACCCATGCGGGGGAAAATTCCTCTCCTGGATCCTGTGTTAATTTTCGGAGCCCACCGCCTGCTGCACGGATTAGATAGATGTCTTTGTTCGCACCTTGGATTGACACATAGGCGATCCATTGACCGTCGGACGATGCAGCGGGTTCTTCACACGCGTGTCCAGCGTTCGTTAATTTTTTCGGATTTTCTCCGTCAGTATCCACAGCAAACAGTATCGGTACCTTTACACCGCCAAGCACGTCGCTGGAAAGGTAGATCCGTTTCCCGTTGGAAGCCCAAGCTGGATGTGTCGCGGAAACCTGTGTGAGTGATCGTTGTTTTTCGCCATCAGCGTTCATGACATGGATGCCACCGATGCCGTCTTGCGTGGAACGAAATGCGATCCACTCTCCGTCTGGTGACCAGGCTGGCGTTGAATTGTGTCCGCCTTTGTTTGTGAGCCTCTGAACCTTCTTGCCGTTCACATCCATTGTGTAGATGTCAGTGTCCGCTGCGTGGTCGCGTGCTTGGTTAGATGCAAATGCGATCCACCTACCATCCGGTGACCACGCCGGATCAATATCGGTAGCACGGTGGTTTGTCAGTCTCCGAGATTCCTTCGTGTTCATATCCATGATATAAATCTCTGGATTCCCATCCCTGTTTGAGACATAGGCGAAGGCACGACCATCTGGAGACCATGATGGCGAAGAGTCGTCAGATGGATGATTCGTTAAGTTGACGAGATTCTTACCGTTTATATCTATGATATAGATGTCAAGGTTACCTGTCCTATTGGAAGTGAAGGCAACTCTTCCGCTGCTCCAAACGTTCATTATCAACAGGCTACTCTTGAACAATAATGCCAAGAAAAATAACATTTTTTTCATCAATAGAATTTCTCCCGATTGAATTTAAATTGCGTCTCTATCCACCAAGCAGTCAGAAAAAATAGAGCGATATAAGACATTGAGGTGTTACCACATAATATCATATCGCTCTGTTCCTAAGCCAATTTATTTGTTTTTTATTAGGTTTAAGTGCTTTTATAAGAGTGTCTATAGCCCCAGAAGACAGGTGTATAACTATAGTAGATTTACAATTACTTTAGACATTGTGATCGGTGCGGTTGGAAACCGCACCTACCATGGGCGGGAAACGTTGTTCCTACCTCTAACGACCTGTCACGCTGCATCTATTTTGGACGTTTCAGCGCGCCCCATGTCGTCGTCAAAGACCTTTCAGGCTCCACCGACCACAATCGCTTCCTCACGGGTGTATATGCCTCAATAAGTTCGACAAGAGATGCAAGCTTGAATTGCTGTGCCAATTGGATAGGACGCTGTCCATTCCTGTTTCTGATGTGGACCCTGGTGTCCGGTTGCAACAATAGCACCTCAGCAATCTTAAGTGCAACCGATATCTCGTCGATGCCGCGTAACACTACATGATGTAGCGCAGTCCCCTCCCATCCTGCTCAGTGAGGTTGAGCTTCGGGTCCTCGCGCAGTATCTGTTTCACAGTTTCAACCGAACCGTAATTTACCTCAAAAATTAGTGGATACTTAGGACTACATCTGCCATCCGTCTCGACACGGACGTAATCGTGAAAAAAACAGTTGCGGACGTGATGATTTTCAGGCAGGTACTTATAGAACCAAGTGATGCCGTTTTTGTCGTCCTTGCCGAGTCCCCCCCGAGGTCTCTCGAGAAACCCGACATGATTGAACGTGGCTGCTTGCCCATCGTCGCAAGGAAGCCGCCGATACTGATCAGATCTTCACGCGCATGAGTATCCGCCAGACCGAAGGCGTGTCCCAGTTCGTGGAGGAGCGTGTAAAACAATGATGGATCGGCAACATCTCTCCCTCCTACTTTTATACACAAATCAGGGGCTTTACCGATTGTTATCATTGTAGAGGAATTCCCTTCCCCAGGACAGTCAAAGGTGATACGCATGTCCAACCCAAGCAAAGATTGATCACCCTCTCCGCACTTCTCAACATCCGGCTGTCGGACCAGAAGGAAATCGTTGGTGAACTGCTTGTTTGGGTAGCGCGCCCGCAGCGGTTGTAACCACGTCTGCAGAGCCTTGGTAATCAACGCCTTCAGTTCCTTTTCTTTTTGTCGGAACTCATCCGGGCAGCCAGCGGTGAAATTGTAACCGATACGCCACTGCGGTTTATCTATTCTGTCCATCAATACGTTAAGTTCTTTGGATGTACTCGCAAAAAATCCCTGCGCAGCAGATGAGATACCGAAAAGTAGCCCGCACAGCAGCAGCACTAAGAACCGGTTGATTGTTTCTAAGGGTTTTTGTCTCCATCGCATGTCCAATACCTCTTTATCTGTTCTCGAATTTTACGCTAAATCTCAGATTGCGGCTCTATCTTTCGCTTTAGGATAGTACCGTGCGCACCCAGCACAACTATGCCAAATCCTTCAACATCGTCAACATGGTACAAATCTTCACTGGTACCGGATTCCTCGATTTCCCATGTTGTGCCACGATCTTTAGTGTGCAGAATTAGCCCACCTTCACCGACAATCCAACCTTCCATTTCGTTGATGAAAGAAACATCATAAAGGTGTGTACTTATGCCCGTGTTGACTGCAGACCATGCCAAACCTCCGTCTGCCGTGCGGAGGACAATGCCGTCTCTTCCGACAGTCCACCCTTTTAGGCGATTTAAGAAAGACACACCGTAGAGGTCATATCCTGTGTTGGTTGTCTGAAGATGCCACGTGTCTCCTTGGTCATTCGTCCAAAGGACTTTTCCCCACGATCCGACAGCCCAACCGTAACGCTCCTCTACTATCTGGATGTCACGATAGGATGCCGAAGTTTCGTTTTCCTGATGTCTCCAGATTGTATTTCCGTCCTTGTTGTGCAGGATAACACCTTCTTTACCGGCGGCCCATCCTTCGCCGAAGCCTTAAAAATATGCGGCGTAAAGTTGACACGCTTCTTTTATATGCTGACTCTCTTGATCGTAGCCATCCATCATCGGTTTGGTGATTTCGTTTAGTACTTGCCATGTCATACCGCCATCAGTCGTGGATAGGAAACTCGCGTCTTGGGTAAGCACCCAACCGATCTCTGAGGAAACAAAGTGAACAGCGATTAGGGGTGTATCTACAGGAGATTCAATACTCTTCCAAGTGTTGCCTCCATCTAAGGTGCGGAGCATCGTACTGGAATTACCGACTGCCCATCCTTCAATAGGATTGATGAAGGAAATATCCGCTGATTTCATGTCGGAATCCACACCCATTATTCGGAAGGGTCCGTCGTTACGTAAGATATCCCACCCAGCATCTACCTTCGGGAGTTCAGTTTCGATCTCCTCAAAGGATCGCTTACGCGGCGTGTATTTTGATATTGTGGGAATTGTATAGGCGATAGCGATGCCATCTTCACCGACAGCGAATATCTTATCCTCTGTGACACTGATGTCGCTAAGATTTTTGTCCGTTCCGCTATTTTCCCGTGTCCAAGTTTTACCGCCATCCTGTGTGAGGAGGAGTGTTCCTTCGTCCCCAACCGCTACGCCTACAGTGGGAGAAGCGAAGAAGATTTTGTTGAGATTCGCCTGTGTACGTGTGTATTGCGTCTCCCATGTTTTTCCAGCATCAGCGGTATGCAGGATGAGGCCATACTGTCCAGAGATCCAACCGTGTTCGGCATCTATGAAGTAAATCGAGTAGAGTTCGTTAAATGTTCCGCTTTCTTGGGGTGCCCACGTTTTCCCGCCGTCAATAGTGTGTAGGATTTTGCCGGGCCAACCGATGGTCCACCCTTCGTTCGGTGAGATGAAGCAGAGTCCTTTTAAGAGCTCAAATATATACCCGCGTTGTTCGATCCAGTTTTCTCCGCCGTTGTTGGTATAGAAGATACCGCCCATATCACCGACCGCCCAGCCACGCTCGCTATTTAGGAACTGCACATCGTGCAAGCCGATCCAGTCATATCCTTTTTGGATTTCCCATGTTTCTCCGTCCTTGGTATGTAGAATATAGCCGGAATCGCCGATCGCCCACGCCTCTTCTTCGCTCACTGCGGTTACTTTATTTAAGCCGACAGAGAGACCACTCTCCTGCCGTTCCCAAGAGCGTCCTTCGTTCTCGATCCGAAAGATGGCGCCGCGATGCCCGACAGCCCAGCCGCGTCCACCTTCTGCTATCTCCACACCTGCTAAAGGTTCGGCACTACTTTCCGCATCAATCGTCCACGTTTTTCCGCCATCGGTAGAATGCAGCATCGTTCCGTAGCTGCCAACTGCCCAGATATGTTTAGCATCAGGAGAATGGACAGCCATCAGATCGCTGCGTGTACCCGTCTGTTGGACGGTCCATGTCTGTCCACCGTCCTGTGTGTGCAACACATCGCCAGCCTGTGCTGCCAACCATCCTTTTTTAGGGTCTGTGGAAACAGAGATCATAGATGGCGTGTGTATCCGCAATACCCGGTTCCCCACGATGCCATGTTTCCCCACCATCTGTCGTTGAGAGAACTGTAGATCCGATCCCCACAGCCCAACCGTTCTTTTGATTGCGATCAAACCTTATACCGAGTAAGCTATACTCAGGTGCTATTGATTCATAGTCCCATGTTTTGCCGCCGTCCGTCGTGCGCAATGTTGTGCCGAGTTGGGCAATCAACCAACCTTCGTTCTCATTGACAAAGTGGATGTCAAGTAGTGCCTCACCTACACCGCTGGGACGAAATTTCCACGTTTTTCCTCCGTTTTCGGTGTAATAGAGCGCACCCCCTTCTCCAGTTATCCATCCTCGCTGTTCATCGAAGAAGTGGAGACTGATGAGACCGCTGTCTGTAACAACCTGCTTCTGCCAGTTCCTGCCGCCGTTTTTAGTCTGTAAAAAGATTCCTTCATTTCCGACGATCCAGCCCTGTTTTTTGTTAAGGAATTGCATCTTATTCAGACGTGCTTCGGTGCCACTTTTCTGCGTTTCCCAGTTTTTGCCACTATCTACTGTGTAGAGGATTGTCCCTTTCTCTCCGATGACCCAACCGTGTTTTGCGTCGAGAAAGAAGACGTCTCTGAATTCTACCTCCCAGTCAGCTTTTCTAACGATTTCTGCCTCGACCGGCGCGGGTTTTTGGATTGTTTTCACACCACATCCACTGAGTAGCACAAGCACTGATATGGCTGTTGTGATGATACGCATGTGTCCCCCTGTCTCTGATTTATTTTTTCAAGGTAACATTTTAGTGTCTCCCAATAATTTTGCAAGCCTTAAAAGCGACCCCTGAATTGTCTTTAAGACTATTTCTATTCAGACCTTCATTTAATCGCTGTCAGATTTTTTCAGTCTGCCCCAGAGGGTCGTTTGCTTTTCCGCAGTCGGGGACACAGAGAGAAAATTCTCTGGCACCCACGCTGGAAAACGATCTCTTGCTGGGTGCTTTGTTAATTGCCGCGTTTCGATGCCGTCAGGACTGACAAGATGGATATTTGAATCTCGATTTAGGTTGCCCCACGGACTTTCAACTTCTAATTCATAGGCGATCCACCGTCCATCCGGAGACCACGCGGAAATGCCACTCCATGTGTTTTCTAGTGTGATTCTCCGATTGTTTTGCCCATCATCTGTCATGATGTAAATGCCGACCCCCGCAAGATCGGTCATGCTATAGGCAATCTGTTTTCCATCGGGCGACCAGGTCGGCTTGCCTCCCCCGAACCTCCTTTCTCTAACGCGTCTGGCATTTTTTCCATTGGACTTCATCAGAAAGAGGTCGTTTCCTTCTTTTCTGGTAGAATAGAAAAGAATTCGATCTCCATCGGGCGACCACTTCGGAAACCTATTGTATCCGGTGTCTGTCAGTAGCTGTAGGTCTCCGGTGTTGACATTGATTTTGTAAATGTGATTCGTAGGCGTTGGAACGTCGGGTAGATTGGACGTAAAGGCGATCCATTGTCCATCGGGCGACCAATCGGGATCAAAATCTGCTTTCGATGCCAGATGGGTCGTTAGGGGACGGAGTTCGTTGTGATTCCTATTCATCAGATAAATCCTGTTAGTGCCACTCCGATTAGAAACAAAAGCCATCCACTGTCCGTCAGGTGAGAATGCGGCTTGCCAATCTCGTGCTAGGTGGTTTGTGAGGTTCTGAAGATTTTTCTCTTTTGTATCCATGATGTAAATCTCATTGTTCCCCTCTCTCGGAGAAGTGAAGGCGATATGTGTCGCCTCAGAGACTTGTGCATAAAATCCCACCGCAAGTAGGAAATACACGAATATCACTGTTGTTTGCAACGGGATATAGATAATTTTACATTTCATTTTTCTGCTCTCCGGTGTGTCATTCAGAAATAATCCGTTTGACTCAGGAAGGGACCTGAAAAGGTTAAGAAAACTTAATCTCCTTTATCCGCAACCGTGTAAAACTGAATTGTGTCAATGTTCCCGGCTCCCGTCATTGAATGTTTTGTAATTTTGATAGCGTCTGTCTCAGCAATAAGTGGGATTTCATACGGGAATTGGATTCCGCCGGGTACTTTCTTGGTAGGTACCCATTGATTTCTCTTGTCACGCACGTGAATTTCAATGTTTCGGATTTTTCCAGAGCCGAGAAGCACAACTTTCCGAATATCCGCTCTCTCTGGGAGCGAATAAATTTCGCCGTGGAAAGTCATCTTTTCACTCACTGGACGATCTACCAAAACATACTCCTGCTCCGTAAAAAGTGCGGTGCATCCGATCTGTGACAAACAAGCGAGCATAAAGATTAGGTATTTCCATCTACGCATGATTCTTTCTCCTTAATTCTATAGACATAGCACCCCTACGGGGTGAGGAAAGAGACAAAAACGCTTTCTGAAATGTGCGAAACTTGTTAGTAGCAACTTGGGTGACTAATAGGTGGAGCGATGCGGCAATCGAGTCGGGAAAGCCTATCGCATCGCTCCGTATTTTCCAAGGAGGAAGGCTCTCCCCTGGTTTACTCAGCGTTGTTAGTATACTTAGCAATTTTCATGCCAAAGACAATTCAAAAAAATCGTGTTTAAAGATGGATTTCTCATAATCCTACTTGACGGAATGCTTTCTGATGTTCAATTTTTGGACAGTTTTGTTCAAAGTCCTGTGTGTAGAAGTTCTTGACATTCGTCGATTTTCCAAGTATACTGAGCGGCGGAATGGTGCAAAGAGAATTTTCAATGCAATAACATCTTTGACAACGCTGCGGCGAAAGCAGATCTGAACTTCCGATGGACGATTCCATTTGTTGAGAGTGTCCGTCGTATTGTGGCTTGGGTGGATGCCAGCGACCGCATTCACGACAAAGATGAACCTCCAATTTACAGCGAAATTATTGAAAGGCGGAAGAATCTTAGCACGAAAGAGACTTTTTTCGGTTCATCTGACAACACAGAGACTTAAATGCAGTATTCAATCTTTCTTTATTCACGTCGAAACTTGAAAGTTTCGTTCCTTGTGACGATATCAACGCTTTTTATTATGACAATGACACCAACCAATTTGCTGGCAGAAGGTGCTGAGAAAACGCACCCTAAAAGGGTAATATTTGAGACGGATATGTCTACCGACGTAGATGATGTTGGCGCGCTCGCTGTACTGCACGCTTTGGCAGATGGCGGTGAGGCTGAAATCCTTGCGATCAGTTTCAATGAAGTACATCCGAGTGCTGCCGATGCCATTTGTGCAATAAATACATGGTATAATCGGGGCAACATTCCGATCGGTATCTATAAGGGCGATCTCGCTGACCCTGATGAATCCAGCTACTTGGACACGATCGCTAATTTCCCACACAATCTCCCAACTATTCCAACCCCCAGTTCCTTAGAGCTTTATCTACAGGTGCTTGATGAACAACCCGATAGTTCGGTGACGATTATCAGCGTTGGGTTCCTCAACAATCTCTACGATCTTCTGAAAGCTGATCCTAATCTCATTACGCAGAAAGTCACTGAACTCGTGGTGATGGCAGGGGTTGTTAACGACCCTTACAACACAGTTCGCCACGATTTGATTGATAAGTCAGAATATGTTATCCGTAATTGGCCGACACGGCTTGTTATCAGCCATTATGGAGAGTCTGTACAGACCGGAGCGAGACTCGCAGAAACGCCTGCCGAAAATCCTGTCCGAGAGGCATATTATCGGCGATTCAACGGGCAGTACAAGGGGCGTTCCAGTTGGGATCAGCTTGCGGTTCTATATGGTGTGCGCGGTCTTAGCGACTACTTTACTGAAATTACAGATGGCAAAGGTAGGTTGTCGAATGGATACGAATGGGAGATGAAACCCGGTTTTCGGTCTTATCTGGATCCGAAGGTGTCGGATAGTGAGTTTGTCCGTATTGTTGAAGACTTGATGATTAAACCGCCGCGGAGATAACCTAAAAAGCGCAGCTGTATAATTTCAGTTTGTAGTAGCGCAATTCGTTGCGCGTTTGTGTTTTATAATGGGTGATGAATCGCCCTACTACGAACTTAAGGATGTCCTGAAAGGAACACCAGCCACAATGGCGGACTTTTACACAATTGAGAAACGGGATGGACGTTGGTGGTTCATCACACCTGACGACGCGCGGTTCTGGTCTATTGGCATGAACCATATCGACTCAGCTGCGTTGCGATACACGGAGTCAGGCGGCGTGTGGGATCGCGAATTCGGCAACAGTCATAAGCAGTGGCTACGGGCGGTCGCCAATGATTTGCGTGACTGGGGGTTTAATACGATTGGCTGGACTCAGGAAGTCGTAATTATCACCGAAGGCTACCACCGCCACTCGCGTCCCTTCACTTATGAGGAATACCAATGGGCGGACATGCCTTACTGCCATCTGCTCCCTTTCACCGAGGCACATCAGTGGCAGGTTGAGGTCCGTATGCCCGACCTGATGAGTTCCGACTTCGAGGAGTGGTGCGATTACGTCGCCCGCGATG
>JAPPBX010000028.1 GCA_026702755.1 Candidatus Poribacteria bacterium
CCTAAGGATACCAGATTTTAGATCAACTATCAAGATAATTGTGACAGACTACTAGAACTAAGAAATGTCTACAGACCTAATGAATTCCCTTTAAAAGATTGGTTTGATGCTCTTGATGATGGTTATGAACCTCTTCCAGTAGATCGAATTTTGTCGAAAAATAAGTATGTAGTAGCTTGGAGATTCCTGTCGTGGGTTTGCCGTAAAAATGCCAGTTGGAAATGTCAAAAATGTGGTATACAATTGGGACAGGAACGCTCTGATCGAAGTTTTCTCCATGCCCATCATATTAGAGGAAGACAGTATAACAGACCAGAAGATCTGCAAGCTCTGTGTATCTGCTGTCATGCAGAACAGCCCGGAGAAAGTCATCAAAAGTTAAAAAATTATACAGAGTATCACGATTTTATAAAAAAATATGGAGAGGAATGGAAATCGCGTAATCGATCAAATCCATAACCTCAGCACAATCAAAGACAATCCACCATTCCTTATGTGCAATCTGGCATTATAAAAGACGATGTGCCTCTCTAATACCAAAATGCTAAGACTAAATTAATTTAATAAGGCACATATTGCTCTACTGAAGCGGCAAACTTGGAATTGTCCGATTGTTATAAATATGCTACTTTGCTAGGATGGAAAATTCTAAAACCTACACATGTTATACCTAAACAGAGGCATTTTCAACTTCTATTATTGCCCTCTTATCCGAGAAATCTGCGATAACCAGCGACTCAGAAACCTACCACAAAACCGAATCAATCTCCGCCATAACCGCCAGCGTCTCCGCAATAGCTACCAGAATCGCACGATACTGACGCACGTCCTCATGACGCAACACCTCTCCCTTCCGATCCTTCAACCACTTTTCACAGACCTGATACGCACCGATTTCATATTCCCATACGTCCTCGGGGACATCTGTGAAATACTGGGTCGGATTGATCCAAACACGCCCGTCCAGATAGCGCGCTTTTCCGACGACACCATCGCCTTCACCTTCAAACCGATGCACCGCTGGAATCTGTACGTCTTTCAGGAGATGCCAATCTATCAGATGCTGCCCCAATGCTGCGAGGGTGCGGAAGTGGTCTATGTCTTGTGGTAAGGGGATACGCGGGAAGTCGTATTTTAGGAAATCATAGTAGCGTTGGCGGTAGGTGGGACTGGACAAGATTGCATAGATATAGGCGAGGATGCCCTCTGGTGAAACACCTTCGGGGAGGTTAAATGGGGCGGTCTGCGGCAATTCTAACGCCTCTGAAAGGGCAGTGAGAAACGGAGATTTGAAATTGAGCGATCGTTTTGTAGCGAGTCCCAATTCCTTTGGGTTTGGGTATAAGTAGAGCGGAAATACATGTGTAGGTCCGTCTTTGTTTGAGATGCAATTGCCATCGATAATTCGGTCGGTAACAAAGACGTGCTGCCATGTGCTTGCACTTCTGAGGCTGCGGTGTGTGCAAAGGGCAGGATTTTCTTTCTGCAGATAGGGCATAATTAAGGGACGGGGAGCACAGTGAAAACCACGCGATTGTCCAGTATAATAAGTCCAGCGCGTATCATAAGGGCGATAATTTATAGGTTGGATGTGCTGTTCAACATCCGGGTGATTCCGAAGATCCGCCTGGGCAAGGTGAACCTTCCAGTCCTGGGTATCTTTTTGCAATTTGTATTTCTGGCGGGCTTCGTCTTCAGGAAGCGAAACAAAATCTTTTACAGTTTTATGTAATTGCTCAGCAGTCCAATGGATCGTCAGTTTGTCGCGAGCTGTGAGAATTCCGATTGAACTGATTTGAAAAATATCAGTAATTTTCTTCGATTCTTTTTCATATTCTGCTCGCGCTTCTACCTCTTGCGGCGTAAAATAATAATACGGTGATTTTGGTTGAAATGCACACCAGTCATTAGTTTCGACATAGGTTTCGGAAAGTGCGTTGTATTTCTCCTCACGAAGTCCCCAAAGATCAGCATAATAGATCTTTGCCAGTGAGGGGTTGTTCGGTTCTTTTACACATAAGAGAATAGTGACTCCTTGCTTGATATCAAAGACGTTTTCGTCAGTTTCCGTTTCAGGAGAAATTTCCCCGATTCTGCTACCACCGTGTAAATTGAAACAATAGATAGCATTGAAACTCTTCATCAGGGATTGCCTCATTCTGCGAAAAGTTACTCCGCCAAGAAAATTATTATTGACAATATAGCCGATAACACCCTCACCATTTTTATCAATTCGCCACTGTGCTCACCGAAGAAATTTCACATAATCGGCTTGAAGAAATTTCGTCTGATCTTTAATTCCCAATAATTTTCCATCCGTTGGTTTATAATCTTCAATAAGTTCTCCGATAAAAGTCAACCTATTCCCCTCACTACTTGGATTGGCTGAATCCTGTGGATATGGTGGATTGCCAAGGATGACGAGAATTGGTTCGTCGCGTTTCACTGACAAGGCTGCATTCGCCTCGTCAGAGATAAACTCTGCAAAGGGCAAGGATGGCTGCATCTCCCCGGGGTACTCCAATGTGTTGGTGAGATAGATGCGGAGGCGTTCATCGGCGTGCCAGCCTTGTGCTTGTAGGAACAGACTCAACTTGAGATGCGCGATTGTATACGGAGCGACGAGCAGTTCAAACCCGAAGATCCGTCTGACCAACTGAGCGTTGATATATTGCGTCCACTCTCCGGTGCCGTAGGTCTCGGTGATGTATTCTTTGATGTGGTCCAGCACTGTCAAGAGGAAGCCACCCGTGCCTGTCGCTGGGTCAAGGATGAGCGTGTTGTCATCGGCGAGACCGTCCGGTCTGTTTAGGTCTGTTTTGAGGAGGCTATCGACGGATCTGACGATATAGGAGATAACCTGTGGCGGTGTGTAGTAGACACCGCGATCGACGCGTCGCTGCGGATCGTATTCGGCGAGGAAGGTCTCGTAGAAGTGGATTACTGGGTCTTCAAGATGATTTCTTGCAGCAAACGCCGTGCGGAGCATTTCTGTTGGGACATTTCGGAGGAGTACCGCGATGTCGTCCAGAATATAGGTGATGTTCGTCTCAAGTGTCGGTGAGGCGACGTGATAAAAGAGTTGGATGAGGAACGGGTTTGATCTTGGGAGTGCCTCGGCGGCGGTGTGTCGTGAGAAGTTGGTCGCATTCGGGAGTGTACAGCGTGCGGCGAATAACCCGTAAGCGAGGGTTTGGGCGTACATATCGGCGAAATCGTCCGGTGTCAACGTAGAGATGAGCGTCTCCCTGAACGCCGAAAACATCCGATAAATCTCGCTATCCTCATCGCTAAGTGTGGTTGCGATCTGTGTCTGGAGTTCCCGCGTCCGTCTGGCGAGGTATCTTGCGAGTGTTTCTGGAGAGGTAATTTGGACGTGTCCGGCGTTCAGAAACCGTTCCAATAGCGTCTCTAAATTTTCAGTTTCATCTTCAACGCTTGCTGTCGCTCGCAATGTTCCATCGGCATACAACCGGAATTCGACGAAGTTGGTGAGGATGAAGTTATCAAGGTTTTCAATGAAACGTGCATTCTGCGCTTCGGCGTGCCCAGTGAGGTTGTCGAGGTCTCTGCCGTATCTTTCCGCCTCAATATAACCGATGGGTAGCAAACCGTCCATTGCGATGAAATCCGGTCTCCCGATCTGATCCAGTTGTCTCGGTTCTTGTGTTAATTGGACGGTATCTCTGCCGAAGTGGTCAACGAATAGTGCTTCAAGGAAGGCTTGGAGGTGTGGGTATAGCGAGAGTTCTGGCGTTGCCTCGGTGCTGGTTTGTGTGCGTTGGATGTTTTGTAGATAACGGTCGCAGTGTGTTTGGAAGTTCATGTTTATTTCAACCAATATGGAAATCCAGTAGGCTGCTGAGACGCAAGAGGTCGGAGCACCTCAAACTTTCCATTCACTGATTTACGGGTTAAGACGATAATCCCAGCGTCGGCGAATGTGCCTTTTTTAACAAAATTGTGCTCAAATAGCAAAACGTCCTCAATACCGTCATTGTTAAAGTCAGCCCGCACCATCTCCTTTAACGTTTGCCCCATACCGGACCCCTCAACATACAAAACATTTTGACTTTTCTCGGTAATGACGAGCTCTTGATTATCAATTTTTTGCTGGTATGTCGTCTCTAAATCTCTCGGGGCATCCCAACTTGATTGCCCAGCAAGATTTTCGGCAAATATCTGGAAAGGGAGCAATTCTAAGTTGAGGATGCTGACTTCGGCATCTGAGATAAAATTTTGTTTTGGCACACTCGCCTTCTCAAGCGCATTGAGCAATCCACAGGGATGCATGAAAAAAAATGACATTTTGTAGTCAAAATTACTGTTCGGGTAGTAGCCCTGTTTACGTGCCTCATCATATTCTCTACAGGTTCGTACATAAACCGTGTCGTCCCTCTTTTTCGTGAGCGTTACGCCATCAATATGATCATTCAGTCCGAGACGGATAGGCAGATCCGGAAGGGTGTCAATCTTATCTTTAGCAATGGATTTTACTGTCGTGCCATCCGCAAACCGTATACTTTCAATGAGTTGAAAAGTAACATTGGACTCCTGCGGCGTTTTATTCGGGCTTTGCTGATCTGCTGCCAAAGACTGCTGGACATGGACATTTTGAGCACTGAAGATAAATGCCAGTAAACATACAATGCTGCCAAAAAACTTCATAGTTGTCATTAAAATTTCCTTTCTCAAGGCAGGTCGTTTTGGGATTCTTGCACAACTGCATTATATCCTAATCTACTTCTCAGATGCAAGGGTTTTTGGAACCTGCATTCTGCAAAGCATTTGACAATAAAATCTGGGCGTGATATTCTTATTGAACTGTCTGCTATAAAAACCTAAGTTGCCACCTGTTTGGCACATAGCACTCCGCTGGAGTGCAAGAAGTTGTGGACCCCAGTTTCTATAGATATATCACCCCGCTGGGGTGGGGAAAATACCTAAACCTCTCATTGGAACGTTCAGAATTTGTTAGTAGCAACTTGGGTTAT
>JAPPBX010000029.1 GCA_026702755.1 Candidatus Poribacteria bacterium
CGTCCCTTAAATCGCTATGGGCAGTAACTATGCCTGATATAAGTTCTGAAGTTTCATTATTGATTTCAGGTTCAACAATAAACAGCCACTGGTCGGGATACTTTTCTACCATTTCATCGCGTGTCAGACGTTCACTTGTCTTTATAGACATTTCACTTCCCCCTTAATCATTACAAGTGTTGAAAGTAGCCTCAGCTGCAAATCAGATAAAAATGGTGGTTAAACCAAGAACTATATCAGGACTACTGTATCACAAAGTACAACAGAAATGCTACAAAAGCAAATGGCGATTAAACCAAAAACTATATCAGGACTGTAGTATAACCTGCATCTTTTCCAATCCGATGCGTGCGACTTCTGCGGGGTCTTCCTCCCAATAACTTGGATTGAACAATTCCAGCGAGATGACACCTGCATATCCTGCATCTTCCAGAATAGAGATCATCTGTCCGAGATCAAGGATACCGTCGCCCGGATACACCCTGTCTGCATCCGATTGCTCCGCACGCGCAGGTTCAGCAGGCGCGTCGTTGAAGTGGAAGACAGCAATTTTTTCGCCGGGGATACCCTTCATATCTTCTATCTCTCCGCCGCCACGATAGATATGGAACGGATCAAGCACAATCGTGCTATCTGGGTGATCTGCCACTTCCATCACTTCCCAAGCATGCTTGACTTGGTTGACACCATCGACGAAACCGAGGAACTCCATGGCGGGTTTAACACCGAATTCACGTCCGAGTTCGAGCAATTCGCGGTAGTTCTCGCCGCCTAATTGGAGATCAGCAACTTCGCGGGGTGGGCTGGAGATGATATAAGTTGATCCGATAGCAGCGGCTTGCGCCATGCGCCGTTTTGCTTCTTCAATCGCTTCCTGATGTTCAGGTCCTGTTGTGTTGAGCCAACCGTGTAAAGCGATAACGGTAGGCACCGAAAGCCCGTAATCATCGAGTGCTTTTTTGACATCAGCGAGCGAGCCGCCCTGTTCCTCGTGAGCCGTTAAGTCGTCGTTCCACAACTCGATCGCTGAATAGCCGGTTTCGGCAGCGATCCGAATCTTGTCCATTAACCCAGCAGGACGGATTGTGCTTGTATTTAAACCTAACTGAAATTGTGCCATTCTATTCTTTCCCCAATAAATCGTTAATGAAGCGGACATCTATACGAGCGAGATCGATGACAGAGTCCACAGGTTCTCCGCTGTATTCGCTATGGAAACTCACGGGACCTGAGAATTCGATTGTTTGTAGTGTGTTCACTGCCGTTTTCCAATCGACGAAACCTTTTCCCATTCGGACAACACTGCCACCACGTGCACCGGGGGAACGCGCCAAATCCTTAAACGCCATAACTGCGAGATGCGATTTGACGATATCGAGTGCCATGTTGATGGGTTCACCGACAATCGACAGATGCCCTGTATCAGCGAAAACGCCGACGTGTTGCGGATCGAACCCCTTTACAAGGTTCATCACTGCACATGAGTTCAACCCCATAGAGGTTCCAGAATGGTTATGGATACATGTCCGGGGTCCATAGTGATCGGAGAGTTTTGCGAACCCCTCCAATTGCTTACGGATGAAATCGACTTGTGCCCAGTAACCGCCGTCTTCTGCGTGCCAGTGCCAGTATCCGAGTTTGATATTTTCGACACCTGCTTCACCTGCAGCGGCGAAAACGCGGCGCGTCTCTTCCTGTGCTGGGTCAAGAAAATCACCCGGTGTTGTGACGAGTGGGATGGACAAGCCTTCAGCGGCGAACTGCTTTGCGGCAGCAGGTAGTGCGTCCGTCGCGTTTTCTGGGTTCACCGGATAACCCGGACGAACACACAGGTCAGCACCGCTGACCCCTACCGATTGTAAGGCAGTGATAATCTCTGGAATTTCTAAACCTTCCAGATGTTTGGTAAACATTATAAATTTCATAGTTTTATTAGTTTTCAGTTTTAGGTTTGCAGTATAAGAGGAGGCTTGAAATGTCAACACCCCTCTTTAACCGATGGCTGATAGCCGACAGCCGATAGCCATTTCTTACCAATCAACAACGGAGCCGTCGTCGGGATGGTATGACGTTGGATTCTGCCAATCGTGGTCGATCTTATCTTCGAGTGCGTCTTCATCCAGTTCTATGCCAAGTCCGGGACCGGTTGGGAGCTCAACGAACCCATCTTTAAAAACGAAGGGGTTCTTAAGATACCCTTCACCCAGCGTTGTATGTTCCTGCATCACGAAGTTTGGAATTGACGCATCTAATTGGATACACGCCGCTAAGGAGATGGGACCGAGAGGATTATGCGGTGCGATACCGCCGTAGTAGGCTTCTGCCATACCTGCAATGATACGCACTTCGTTGATGCCTCCGGCGTGACAAAGGTCGGGCTGGAGGATGGATGCCGCCTGTTTCTCTAAAATTTCACGGAACCCCCACTTCGTGAAGATGCGTTCGCCGGTTGCAATCGGGAGGTGCGTGCTCCGCGCGATTTCCGCAAGGACATCCACGTTTTGACACTGAATCGGCTCTTCAATGAACATCGGTTGGTAAGGTTCCAACGCTTTAATCAGAACTTTGGCAGTTTGCGGACTGACGGCACCGTGAAAATCGATTGCGAGGTCAACTTCTGTGCCTGCTGCTTCGCGCAACGCTGCGAAATGATCTACAGCTCTATCGATGAAAGCCTTGTTTTCGATGATACGTGCAGGTCTACCGCCTGCGGGACCTGTTTTGAATGCGGTAAACCCTTTATCGATCCACTCTTTGATCCCTTCTGGGTCGCCACCGCCTTTGTAGAGTCTGATGCGGTCACGTGTCGGTCCGCCGAAGAGTTGATAGACAGGCACGCCGAGCGACTTTCCGGCGAGGTCCCAGAGTGCTTGTTCCACACCGCTTAATGCGCTGGTCAGAATGGGACCGCCGCGATAAAACGCGTGGCGATACATCGCCTGCCAGTGATGGACAACGCGTCTTGGGTCTTCACCGATGAGGTAAGGCGCAAGTTCGTCAACGGCTTGTGCACACGTTTTTGCACGTCCCTCTAAAATCGGCTCACCGAGACCGACTAATCCTTCATCTGTGTGGATTTTAAGAAAAAGCCAACGCGGTTGTACCAGAAAAGTTTCCAGTTTTGTTATCTTCATCGAGACTCCTCAAATTAGATAGGGGCTTGCAAGCAGCATCCGGCTGCTTAAAACGGATTGTCTTGTGGACTTTAATGTTATGCTACCTTTTCCCGATAATTTTGTCAACAATTAATATCTAATATCGGTGGCGTATAGGTATTCAGTTTTCTTGTAGGAGCGACTTCCTGGTCGCGATATGCACTCATTATGTTTCGGTTTTATGCACCGGTTCTGCTCCAAAATTGCGTCTATAAATAAATGGTAAGGCGAGGATTTAAATTTGATCCTCTATCAGACCTATATTGTGGTAAACAAGTTCTTTTAAGATTACGTTAAGTGTTGTATAATTCTTGAACCTAAAGAATATCCCCAAGATTGACGTAATCCCCCAAACGTGGTATTATTTTTTGCAACTAACAAATTTCAAAGAGGAGGGCTTCACAATGACCCGTTCTTACTATACCTCTCTTGTGATTTTCGTGCTTCTGTTTACAACGTCCGTCCAGAGTGTCGCGACGACATTTTCAGGAAAAGTTGTAGATGAAACCGGGAAACCCGCTTCTGGGATCAAGTTAGCACTTCCCGCATTCAGAGTCACTACACCCCAAGACCAAGATGAGCCTGTGTTTATCCTTTCTCAACAGGACGAAACGAATGAGGTAGGTGATTTCCTTATTAGCGATATTAATTCTCCTTCAGTTCAATTGACATTACTTCCTGTCCATAATTCGGCGTATGAAATTCGCATTGTCGAAATTGAGGGTGTATCTTTCTATCTCGATGAACGCCAACGCTATTCTGGAAGGCTCACGTTTGCTATTGCACCGGGAGCGGATGTTAAAGGCGTAAAGGTAATTGTCCGTCCTCGGATGCGGATTCGTGGACGTGTTCTCACTGCAGACGGGACTCCGCTTCAAAATGTACGGGTTGGCATCTCAATAAGAAGTCGTGATGTGGATGGCAGCGGTAGAGGTGGGAGTGCAGGCACCAGAGAGCTTGACCACGATGGTTACTTTGTGGAGTATGTGAATGACCCTGCCTATTATACTGTTTATGTTAGATATGAGGGACAGTCCGCTGAATCTGAGAGGATATTGCTTGAAGACGGGCAACGCCATGATGACCTCGTTCTGACCCTGGACGGTGCACTGCCTCCCAAGCCGTTACCGGCAGTGGCTCGCATCCCTGACCCTGTGAGAGTACACTTTAAGGATGACGAGAAGATTGCCAGGGAACGCTTTAACGCCGCAGAGGAACGCAATCGACAAGGTGTATGGGCGATTAATCCTGAAAATCGGCATGCCTACAAAAGGATTTATTGTGAAACCCCTGAAGATGCGCGCGCCCAAGCTGCTGCCGAAGGGGCGCATCTCGTTGCCATCAACGATGAAGCAGAAGAGGAATGGCTCCTTGAAGTTTTTGGGAAAGAATACTTTTGGATCGGGCTGGCCGACGCTTCAAAAGAGGATACTCCGCACTGGGATAACGGCGAGCCGGTCACCTACACCAATTGGGCTTTTCCAGAGAAAATTGCTGGCGGTGAAAAGTCCGGTCAAGATGACGGGGGACATCAGAATTATACCGTCCTCGTCGGATTGACTGGGAAGTGGCAGGAGACACGTCAGGATAGTTCCCTCGCACGTATAACTGGACAAGCCATTCTGGAAAAAGAACGTTTCACCGTTGGATTACCGGAATTAGACGAGGATGTTGAAAAACGTTAAGTGCCCTAAAACGCAAAGAGGTGTTGACATGAACCGGACCTATACTACACCAAAGTTAATAGGAATTACACTGATACTTTTATCTGTCGTAACTGGTATTGAAGCAGGGGAAGAGCCACTGAGTGGGTTTTCGGGAGAAGTTGTTGATCTGGAGGGGAAGGGTGTTGCTAACTTTACATTCGCCATTCAACCTATGCGATTATACAGTGGTTCTCTGGTGCCAGATGCTGAATTTCTGCCGTGGCGAGCTGATACAACCGGTGCTTTCACTGTCAGTGACATCCAGCTAAGTCTGATTCAATTAAGCGCGCTTCCCGACATCCCTCTGGATGTGTTTGATCCGGAGAAAGGTAAGATTCCGTTGGAATTTAGGCATCGCAGAATTGAGTCGGATAAAAAAATCATCTCTATTCAAATAGGGGCGGTTACCCTCTATAATATGGGTGATCCGGACTTTTATGAGGGACTTACGTTCGCTCTCAAACCTGGTGAGAATATTAAAAACGTTAAGGTTATTGTCAAACCGAGGCTTCGGATTCGTGGGCGAGTTGTTTATGCCGACGGTGCGCCTCTCGCCAACGCCAAAGTAGACCTCGACATGGAACAGCGTCATGAGACCCGTCCGAATCATATCAGTAGCCGTGGATCCCACCTTGTTACGGATGCCGACGGGCACTTTATCCAATATGTAGATGAACCGGGGTTTTACACACTGTCTGTGGAATATAGGGACCTTTCCGCGGGAGCAGGTCCCTTTTTGCTCAAAGATGGCGTGCAGCGTGAAGAGATTGTCTTCACACTTGAAGGTAAGCCGAAAGTCGTCAAACCAGTCGAACTGCCCGCCGATAATGTTCCGGTTCCTGGGGACATTAAATTCCAAGAACCACCCACACCGCCAGCGAAAGGCGTGTGGGTAATTAATCCCGCGAATGGACACGCTTACAAAAGGATTCAGTGTGAAGACTGGCACGATGCCCAGCGCAGAGCAGTTGAGGAAGGGGCTCACCTTGTCTCAATCAACGACGAATCGGAACAACACTGGGTTCAGGTGATTTTCGGAGGTCAACCTTTTTGGATCGGACTTACCGATGCGGAAAAAGAGGGTGAGTGGCAGTGGGATAGCGGTGAACCCGTCACTTACACTAACTGGGTGGTCCATCCGATTCTCCGTGATAAGTCTCCGGATACTGAGAAAGATTACGTTGTGTTCACTTTTATCAGAGGAGAGTGGCAAGCTATCAGTCCCAAAAGCCTGTTATGGGCGGAAATAGCAAAACAGGCGGTCATCGAAAAGGACGGATTGGTTTCTACTATCAATGAATAGGTCCTAATACTGTTGAAAAAGGAAACCTTGCCTTGTAGGCGCGCATAGTGAGCTCAAACCAGAGAGGATAGAAAAATGACATGTCTGTATTTCGGAAGGAGAATCCTCACATTTTTTATTGGGATTGTCGCACTTTTCCTTTTAAGTGCGTCGGAGGGCGGTGCACAGAACGGTGCATTGACCACACTCTCCGGTCGCGTTATTGATGCAGCAGGACAGCCAATTGCTGGACTTACAGTGGTACTTGTCCCTGTTGAAGATGGCAACGGCGCATGGTTCCCAATTGAGGTGGAGGGACATGATTGGCCAGACGATCCGATGGCGTTCCAAGGGGAAACCGATGCGAAAGGACGTTTCGTTATTACGGATGCCATTGGTGGTCCCGTGTTGTTGGGGTTATTTCCCTATTATAAGCCGGAGGCGCAGATTTTAAAGGTCCAAATCGACGACATGTTTCTCTATCCACCTGGAGAGCCGTGGGGACGTGGTATCGTGTTTTCTGTGGAACCGGGTGAATACATTGAAAACGTTGAAATTACGGTACAGCAGTTTCTGCAACTCCGAGCGAAAGTTCTAAAGATGGACGGGAATCCACTCGCTAATGCCCAACGTATCAAGTTCAGGGTAAAACAGCTCGGTTTGGGTGAGAAGGAGGGCGATAGTAGTAGCATGTCGTGGAGCGTTGAGACAGATGACGAAGGAAACTTTGTACAATATATGACGAAATATATGAATAGTCCCGCATTTTACTTCATGTCTGTGACATATCAGGAGCATCAAGTGCAATTGGATCCGATTGTGGTTAAACCTGAGGATTTAATGCATGAGGCAGTTTTCACGTTTGAGATCCCACTACTCCCTGATATGCCTCGGAACGCTCCCCCTCGTTTCCATGCGGGTGCGTCAGCGCGAGTGGGTGGTGGACTGGACGCGAAAGGTGTATGGGTTGTCAATCCAGGGAATGGTCACGCCTACAAAAAAATCCGGTTTAGTGGTGTGGAAGATGCCATCGCGCAAGCCACCAAAGAAGGTGCTTACCTCATCACAATCAACGATGAAGCAGAACAAAACTGGATAGACTGGGTTTTTGTCACGCATCGCACCTTAATTGGACTCAACGATACCGAAAAAGAAGGGCGGTGGCAATGGCACAGCGAGGAACCCGTCACATATACGAATTGGGCAGAATTTGAACCGGATGATACTGATAAAGGTGATGAAGATTACGTCATTCTGATGGGTGGTAAATGGATGGACATCGGTCCTGGAGACATCCGATGGAGGTTTATTCAGACGGTGCTCCTTGAAAAAGAAGGAGCGTCTCTAAAGAAGTAAACCCTGAAGGAGAAAACCATGAAATTTTCAGATGCTAAAAGGCACGTTTTGCTATTACTGATGGTGATAGTCGCACTGTTCATTAGTTTCGTTTCACGCGCTTTTGATAAGGAAGATACGGGCACCGTTACCGGACGCGTTGTTGATTTGGATGGGAACCCAGTTGCCGAGTTACCGATATTTATTGCGCCACTTGACCTTGATCCAGATGGGCACATGTGGACAGTATTTTTACCGGATGAGCACGCGCAGTTGCGCCGCGCACACACAAATGCAGAAGGTCAGTTTTCCATAACCGGTGTTCCTTCGGGTCCCGTGTACATCGGTGCCCTTCCGGACGATATAGATAAACGCCTGCCCGAAGACTTTGAACAGATTGTAGATGAGTTCACGTCAAGGGATTGGACGAAGATCACAGAAGACGATATAGATGCATTCTATTCCAGTAACTTCGGTATGCACTTAGATGATTTTGAGCCGGATGTTGAAATTTTGTTCATTCGCGTCCAAGGATTCACCTTATACCCGCGCACTGATTACGATCAAATCGCGTTCGGTGTCAAACCCGGCGCGCTTATGAAGAATGTGGAAGTCACAGTGCAGCCGCGGATGCGAGTTCGCGGACGTGTCCTTTTCAAGGATGGAACACCGCTTACCAATACGCGCGTTGATCTCCGCGCTCGTTCTCGTGATGTGGATGGCTCCGGTTCGGGCGGTGCCGGTGCAAACTTGTGGGTAGACCCTGAAGGTTATTTTGTCATTTATATAGATGAGAAGAATGATCCTGCGTTCTACACGTTTTCGGCGGAATATCAAGACCTTTCTACAGAGGTTGAACCAATTCGTCTTGATCCAGGGGACCGATTCGATGGATTGACGTTGACGTTTGATAGCGAACCGATTCCACCGAAGCAACCGCCTGAAAAAACGGAAGCAGACGATCCTGAACCATCGCCGCCCGTACCAGAACCACCGTCGAGGCCGATGTCTCGTGATGTATGGGTTGTCAATCCCGAAAATGGGCACGCTTATAAACGGGTTCACTGCGAAACTCGCGACGACGCGATTGACCAAGCTACCGAAGAAAAGGCGCATCTCGTCGCGATTAATGACGCTGCGGAGCAGGCATGGTTGGAAGCGGTTTTTGGACACACATTCTATTGGATCGGACTCAGCCGCGTTCCTACAACAGGGACACTTTCTAAGCGGGCAAAAAAATGGTGGCAGTGGGATAACAGCGACCCTATCACCTATGCCAACTGGTTACCCAATGAGTTCTTTTCTGAATCTTTGGATGCCAATAAAAGAGACTATGCCATCATGACGCTCTCTGATGGGAAATGGTATGCGGTGAGTCCTGATAGTGTTATCTGGGATATGACAGAGATGGCGATCCTTGAAAAAACAGACGTGTTCGACGGTGCCTCTGCTAAAGAGAAATGATAGTTGTAAAAGGTATCCCTGTCCGAATAAACGTTTACATTAGCGCAATTTACTACCCTAATACATCTAATGTTACAAGAGGAGAATTTATAATGAATCTTCAAAGTTTTAAACAAAATTTTGGATTTCTTGTTGGGGTGATGATACTTTCCCTTCTGGTATCCCCGTCTGTTATTGCTCAGCAAGGCGCGACGATTTCTGGATACGTCGTTGACGAACTTGGAAATCCGGTTACCAATACTTCGGTAGCACTCCATCGGTATAAATTCATAGATGGTGATGCGGGCAGAGGGCACTTTGTACCTTTCTGGCAAAAGCCGGTCGGTTTAGATGGGCGTTTTTCCTTCATAAACATCGCACCAACGGAGTCCGTTAGTTTTGTCGTAGATGATGAACGGACGAAAGGGAAAATCCTTTCTATCCAAATGGGTGAACTCACCCTTTATCCGGGGGACCATCCGCTTTTTGGTAAAGTAAGGTTTTCCTTGGAAGCAGGGATGGAAATCGCAGACGTTGTCATCACGGTGAACACAAATATTCCTCCACAAGTCCGCGCACGAGTCGTCTCTGCCGACGGAACACCGCTTGTCAATGCGACTATACATGTTACAGTGCAACGTAAAAGTTTGGATGGAACGGGCTCTGGGGGTTCTGGTGGCACAAGACAGACCGATGCGGAAGGATATTTCGTAGAAGACCTTAGGGTGGATGATAATCCCAGATTCTATGCGCTTGGCGTTGAATATCATGGACTTTTCGCGAAAGCACCTCCTTTCATTTTGCATGAAGGGCAACCGCAAGTTCATCTGCTTTTGACACTCGCCGGTAATCCAGATCCGCTTGCACGTCCGCCGGTAGGCCCACCGTCCGCTGCATTAACGGCGTTTCTTAATCCACCAACGGTATGGATTGTGAACCCCGCGAATGGACACGCTTACAAAAAGATTCATTGTGCCAGTATAGCGGGTGCGACGGCCCAAGCCGCTGCAGAAAATGCGTATCTCGTTGCCATCAATGATGAAGCGGAAAATGAATGGTTGGATGGAATCTTTGAACGAGAACGTTTTTGGATTGGACTCAACGATGCCGCCGAAGAAGGACAGTTGGTTTGGGATAGCGGTGAACCTGTTACCTATACGAACTGGGGTGAACATGAACGAGAAGGGGACAATACTGAGATGAATGATTACGTTATCTGGGGATTTGGTGGTAGATGGGAAATGGTCGCACCTGGAAGTGGGCATGCAAATTTTGTCAAAAACGCAATTCTCGAAAGGGCAGATGTCCCTGTTGAAACACCATCTGAGGATAATTAGCGACAGCGTAATGTTGGATTTGTTTTCAAACCACATCTGCATTTTTAAAGGAGGACTTACAATGAATCACTTAAGTTTCACACGTATTGCATACCTTTTCGGAGTTGTAATAGTGCTCTCCCTCATTGCATCCGTTCCTTGTATCGCACAGAACGGGACAACACTCTCTGGTACCGTCGTTGATACAGAAGGGAAACCTATTGCTGGATTTGCCATCGGTCTTTTACAAGGTTCTCTGATATCCATGACTGATGAAAAGGGGGCTTTCACTTTCACCAATATCCCTTCCGGACCGGTTCAAATTGCAATTCCGACACAACCGTCAAAAGAAAATGAGAAGCCTATATTCAACTTTGAGGCGGATGATGAGCTTGTTTCAATCAAAATCAAGGGTATAACGCTTTATCAGGACATGCGTCCGCCTTTCGGCGGCATCACATTCGGAGTCAAATCGGGCAGTCATATTGAAGACATAACGGTTACCGTCCGTCCGCGGGTACGAATTCGGGCAAAAGTCGTTTTCAAAAATGGGAAACCCCTAACGAATACTTCTGTTGCCACGCGCGTCGAAGGCGATGGTGGTAGGTCGAGTGGAGGGGCTACTACGGACTCTGAAGGATATTTTGTGCATTATATGGATAACGACGATGTGCCAGCACACTACACGGTCACTGTAAAATATAAAGGACTCTCGGCGAAATCAGAGCAATTTTTGCTTGAAAAGGGGGCGCGCTATGACGATTTAGTCTTGACGCTTGATGGCGATGTACCGCCTGCTGCTCCACAAACGGAATCTCTGCCGAAAGTTTTAGATAAACTGACTGGTGGATCAACACCGTCTGAGAAACCGACACTCACCGAAACAAACCGCTCTGTACCAACTGACAAGGGACAAGTTAATATTCGAGAGGTGGAAGTAAAACCTCGTGTAACAAATACTGAACCTACTAACCCTGTTAGACAGATGCGACCGCCATGGGAGAAAGATGCGTGGGCTGTGAACCCCGCGAATGGACACGGCTATAAAAAGATTCGGTGCGACAGTCTGGACGAAGCACGAGATCGAGCCGCCGCGCAAGGTGCACACCTCGTCGCGATTAACGACGCAGCGGAACAGCAGTGGCTTTTGGGACTCTTCGGGAATCACCTCTATTGGATTGGACTCAGTGATGCTGAAAACGAAGGGGAATGGGTATGGCAGAACGGTGAGCCGCTCACCTATACGAATTGGGGACCCAAGCACAGTTTCCCGCGGAGTCCGCTTTCACCGGAAAAGAAGGACAGTGCTGTGATGACGTTTGCGAATGGACAGTGGCATGCCGTTGGTCCCGGTGATCTGCTCTGGAATACGACTCGACAGGCAATCCTTGAAAAAACAGACGTGTTTGACAGTTCCGCTGTCAAAGAAAAATAAAGGTTTTGAATCTACAATTGTTTGGTTCCGTGTTCACTTCTCCCCAGACAATTTTTTCCAATTAATTTGTCAGTCATTCCCACAAAGTCTACAGAGACATTCAGTTTTCCTGTGGCATTCAAAAGATGTAGAACTGCCACAAGGTTCTCTTGCTGACAACCCATAACTGAATAAGAAGGAAATGGCTTATGAGTCGTCGAAACCTTCTGCATAGAATAGTAGTAATCCCCCTTGTTATTTTCGTTTCTGCCTTGTTGGGTTGTGGTGAAACTATAGAAACTATAGAAATAGACAGGGCGAGTTTTTCGGGACGCGTTGTTGATGAAGCGGGGAATCCGGTTGCTGGACTTGCGTTAGTCGTTTTACCCTGTGAAGTTGATGATGAGACCGATATAGCGGTTTACGACGCGGAGACCAATGATACAGGTCATTTCTCTATCATGGGTATCTATCCCGGAAAAGCTCAATTCATGTTGGTTTCTGAATATCAGGAAAGTCTCCCTCTTGAGCCGGAATATCAACTTCTTTCCTTTAAAATCGGGATTTCTGCTTACCATCCGAAAGACTTGCCCCCTGATCCTTGCACTCAGAATACCTTTTTTATCGGGTCGGGTGCGCGAATCGAAAACGTAGAGGTAACAGTGCGACTCCGGATGCGGATTCGCGCGAAAGTCGTTTTGGAGGATGGTACACCCTTGGCAGACAAAAAAGTTAGCCTCAACATAAGAGCGTTCGATTCGCAAAGAAGTAGTGTTCTTGGAGGTATCCAGGGGTCTGTACAGACCGATGCTCAAGGATACTTTGTGCAGTATGTAGATAGGAGCGAGGCAATCGGCTATAGGGTGTCAGTTGAATATAAATGGCTTTGCGCAACATCGGAGATATTTATACTCGGAGTTGGGGAGCGACGCGAAAGCCTGATTTTGAAGTTGTCGGGGCCTCCACAGTAAAGATGATGATAACGCCACTAAAGCGTAGAAATTAGATTTGGTCGCCTGATGAAAGTAGGTTCCCACAATACGCGCAAGCGTCTAATGTGACATCATCATTGAACGTTTCACGCTCTGGCGTTAAGTAGGTCTCATAGTTCGTAACGCAATTTGCGTTTTTACACGTCCGTGTAGAAGTACCAATGTCTCGTTTCGGGGGTTGGGTCAAGATGAGTTGTTCCAATCCCATGAGGCTGGCGATAAGTGCCATCCGAACAGGTACTGCATTGGCGGATTGCTCGAAGTAAGCAGCACGTGGATCGTCGTCTAATTCGTAGGCAAGTTCATTGACGCGCGGGAGCGGATGCATAATCATCGCGTCTGGCTTCGCGTTTTTCATGACTTCTGCATTTAGCAGATAACTACCGCGCACAGCGGCTGGATCCATGTTTGCTGGCAGTCGTTCCTCCTGAAGCCGATTCACATAGATAACGTCCAGCCTTTCAATCACGTCTGTGATATTCTCTACTTCAAGCGGTATCTGTCCGTGGCACTGTTCCAGCTGCGCGAGTACCCACGGCGGCATCTGTAGTGGTTTCGGCGCGATGTGAACCAGTTGCCCACCGAATCTCGCAACCGCCAAAGCGAAAGAGTGTGCCGCCCGTCCAAACTGGAGATCGCCGCAGATACCGACGGTTAACCCTTCTACTTTTGACTTCCGCCGTATAATGGTATACAGATCCGCGAGTGCTTGTGTTGGGTGTGTATGGCTTCCATCACCGCCGTTGATGACGGGGATGTGTGCGTATTGTGCCATAACACGTGCTGCACCCGCCCAATTGTGCCGCACCACAATGATGTCGGCATAATTCGTCACCATCCGCGCAGTGTCGGCGAGGGTTTCGCCTTTAGCTGTGGAAGTTGCGCTTGGGTCAGCGAAGCCGAGAGTGCCGCCATTGAGCCGTTCCATCGCACTTTCAAACGAAAGCCGGGTCCGTGTACTCGGTTCATAGAAGAGCGTCGCGAGCAATTTGCTCCTGCTGATGCCTGCCCATGTCTCCAGTTGCGACTGCATGCCTCCTGCCAGTCGAAAAATCTGTTCAATCTCAAAATTCGACAAATCGTCGAGTGTTACCAGATGCCTCATTTTCTTCCTCTAAGCGTCCGTGTTTATCATGCGTTATTATGAATTAATCTGCAAACTACCAACCAATTCTTTCATTGACCTCATATTTGCGTGTTTGAGATAGGTGTGAATGCCTTTTACCACTTCTATTGATGCGTGTGGATTGACGAAGTTCGCTGTCCCGATTGCTACAGCAGATGCTCCGGCAATGAAGAATTCCACAGCATCTGTCGCGGTCATAATGCCACCCATTCCAACGATCGGAATTGAGACACTCTTGTAAACCTCCCAAACCAATCGTAATGCCACCGGCTTTATCGCGGGACCGGAGAGTCCACCTGTCACGTTCGCAAGTTCCGGTTTCCGTGTTTCGGCGTTAATCGCCATACCGAGGAGCGTGTTGATGGCGGAAAGCGCGTTCGCACCCGCATCCTCAACGGCACGCGCAATAATGCTAATATCTGTAACGTTTGGGGAGAGTTTCACCAAGAGTGGTAAGTCTGTCTTTGCGCGGACCTCTGTGACGAGTTGATGTGCCAACGTTGCATCAACGCCGAAACTCATACCGCCGCAATCTAAATTCGGACAGGAGATGTTGAGTTCCACCCCAGTGACACCGTCTGCTGTATTGAGTTTCTCAATCACCGTCAGGTATTCTTCGACTGTTTTGCCACAGACGTTGACAATTATCGGCACATCAAAATCACGGAGGTAGGGCAACTTCTCCGAAATAAAACCGTCTACGCCGACGTTTTGAAGTCCAATCGCATTGAGCATACCTGAGGGCGTTTCCATGATGCGTTGCATCGGATTGCCGGGCCACGGCACGCTTGTGATGCCTTTAACGACAACCGCCCCGAGTTGGTTCAGATCCACGAAATCCACGTATTCACTGCCGTAGCCGAAGGTGCCAGATGCCGTCATGACGGGATTGCGCATCTGTATCCCGCCGATATTCACACTGAGTGGTAAGTCTGTTGTGTCCATGTTATGTAAATGAGGGTAGTTTTGCTATTCTAACGAAGATAATTATTCAGAAAAAGCAACCCAAGCAATGAAATGCAAATTAAAACGATACGTACCCAAGATGGTAATATCGGTTGGGACCATTTTGAAGGTAATTTATCCTTAAAAAAGGTCGAAACGGCTAAAACAGAGAATAATATGAAGTTTATGAGTGCGTCGATGATGTCTGCCGAAAGAGCACTGCGTACTGTGAAGCCTATCCCACATATTCCAGCGATAATACCAACAATATGGTGCCTTTTCATGAGAGGGTTTCCGTATGACGTGTTTTGAGATGTGTTATAAAATTAAGCTTTCTGTTCTTCATGAAAAGTTTAGCACCAATATATCTCAGATGTCAAGCAATTTTCCGCATTCTTTTTGGTAAGAGGTTCACCAACTTAGGTAGACGACGCGGAAATCGAAAATCAGCCCCAGAATGCTAATTATGGATGCGACGATCACATCACCGATAACCAATCCTATGAAAAACGGAATTGAACGCCTATATAGCCGAACACCTCCAGTCGAGAGCAATATCCGTTTAATGATCCAGCTGATTAGGAGTGGAAACCACAGTCCGGTAAAGGTCCACCAACTTGAAACGACGTATCCAACGGGATGCAGGGGCCACTGGATAAATCGCCATCGTAGGAGCAGGAGGCTAACCGCGAACCCAAATCCACCAGCGGTATAGAGCATACCACTGATGCTCGTTTCGCTGGGGTTATAGAGCCATCCCGCAAGTCTATTGAAAGCAGCGCGGGCATACCACGAGCGCGCCTGCTCTAAACCGACTTGGTAGGAGAGATGCAAGTGTCCCCATGCTGCAGAGAGCGCACCTACGAAGATAGCAATCGCCAATACCCACAGCAGTTGAGTCGGATTGAAGCGGGTTTGGTGTGCGAGTTTCAATCCCTCCAATTGATGCGGCATCGGGTGTGCGCGATACGAGAGATGGTTCAGCCAGAAAAAGAGCGACATCACCGAAAGGTTCCGATTGCCGATGCGCCGGGTGCCAAGGGCATCTGTCAGGAGTAGATCTGGACCGGCATTGTAGAGGTCGTGCGCGGGCGGTCCCAGTTCGGCACGGATACGGGTGATTGTCACCGACATCGCGAAATAGAGCGCGAAAAATAAGACTGCAAACCATAGCGACATTCCCGCCTTCAGACAAAACGCCAGAATCAAGATGAATCCAATGAGCGCGCCGATTCCTGCTGTTCTATAACGTAATGCTTCACCTTCGTCGTTAGTAGTCGGCGCGCGATTGTTGAAAATCGTCTGCAGCACCACCTTAACATGTGAACGTCCCATCCACAGGGTCCAGAGAAATAGGGCTATCCAGACACCCCGAATTTGTGCCATTTCTCGTGGAAATCCAACAGCACCTCGCCAGCCGAACATCTCACCGACAATCCGCTCAAAGTGCCAAAACAGGTGAAAAAACCAGCAGGAGAATCCCAAATCGAGCGGGATTAGGAAACCGACCCCAATCGCAAACGGAAAGAAGCTGATGCGGAAACCCGGATTATTCATCGCACTCCACGGCTTTTCACCGAGTCGAAATCCGTGGTAAAGCGGAATTGTCGGGAAAACAGGATCGATTTGGTGTAAACTATAGAGAAGATTCAGGACAGCAGCGATGCATAAGCCGACGGTCATCATCCGTCTATTGAAAAACAGATGGGACGCAGTCCGCAGGTGATTTCCTGCATTTGTCGCCGCTCGTGTGATTTCGTAAGGGAGTTGTGCGATCGGGTAGGTGAGCCGTTCATGTTCCTGCCACTGCTTGCGTATAAGTACGTTAATACAGAGCATCGTCACCCCAATGACAAGGCAGAAACCCACCCATATCAGTGTTGGCAGCAACCACGCTTGTATGTTGGTCTGAAGGTAGAACGTAGATTCGCCTTTGTAGAAACCTTGCAATATCTCCTGTTTTCCAACGACAAGCCATTCCGGGAGATGTTGATGAAAGAGTTGTGCCCATTCGTTTTCGGTAGTTGCGTACCAAAAACCGTTGCCCATCAACGGCACCAGGACTTGTAGCATGTCGCGTCCGGCGAAAACGGAGGCTTGGCACAGCATCGCATAGATCGTTAGCAATTCGCTCTGCGTAAACGCCAATGTTGGGTGCAAGCGGCGTAGGACCACGCTGAGTCCGATAAGGACGAGCAGCGTGAACAGGACATTGAACAGCAATGCTAAACTCGTGGGGCGGTTGGAGTCCCAGATATAACTGAGATGTAGAACCCAGTAACTATTAAAAGGGATGAGGAAGATACCAATCAGCGTTGCACGTAGCGTAATAGGGCTTTTTGAAGGATGTTTCATACTTTTTAACTTTCCTTGCGGTTAAACAACGTGGGTTAGGACTTCAACGTGCTTTTACGAAGAGTCGCCCTCCATTTCATTTCGGGCTACGTGCTTTGGTGATTATTTATTTTAACTTCCTTGTGGTTCGTTTAGGTGGGTTTTCGAGGAACGGTTAAGCCAGATAGTGATGTGTAAGCTTAGGAGAGGATGTACGGATAAAATCTTTAAAAAAACCGGACAGTTCCTTAATTACGCTCAATGCACCCAAAAAACCTGCCTGCAATGAAGTGGAAGGCAGCTCAGGAGCCGGGAAATTAAAATGATGATAGCGGCGGTATTCGGTTTTATTGTTATAATTATGATAGGTGGTGGCGTGTTGCTTGCGCGTCTGGCAACAGTTGCCAAATCCAAACGTTCATGGATATGGGGGTTTTTCGTCCTCATCGTACTTATCTGTATTCCACTTTTTCTATTAGGTCTCTGCGTGTGGTTTCTCCACTTCAGTGGGATATCGTCGGGAAGCTTTAGCCCGTTTGGTTAATGTGGATTTCCTGAAACGACGAGGAAGTTAACTATCAGCGTGCCTATAAATTAGAGCCTTCCTCGGTGTTTTCCTCGGTAGATGTTTGTTGGGCAGTCGAGGTTTTCCCGGAGAGGTAGAGAAACCATATCGTGAGCGCGATTGCGATGAGAATCCACAAAGCACCCCAAACCTCAGTCGCAATGCCTGTCACTTCCGATAGCATCCGCGCATCCGAACGGAGGTTCGATCTGTCTAAGACATCGCTCTTGATGTCAAGGATCGCGTAAAGACAACTCGTCACACCGATAATACGTAACACCCAATCGTTGACAGCCTCTGGAAGATAAAAGCCGATGGCGATCAGCGCAACGCCAAAGCCGATACCGAACAGATAGGTAAATGTACTCTCGCCGAAGCCAATGGAGATAGCCACCATACCGAAGCCGATAAGGATACTAATTGCTTTATCAAAACGTGTTCTCGCTGCCAAAAGTAGGATGACACCGCCCCACAACAGACTGCCAAGATAGCCCGCTGTTAATGTCCAAAACCGAGAGCCACCTTGTGTGAGCGCGTGTCCGCCTTGTTGTGGGTTAATCTGAATTTCGAGAATGCGACCTCCCGTTGCGATTGCCGCAAGCCCGTGGCTTACCTCATGCATGAACACAACGAAAATTTTGAGCGGATACACGAACAGCGTGTTCCATAAAAACCCAATGGCTATGAAGATCAGGAGTAGTGCAATGTAACGTTTAAAGATTGATAGCATAGAATGATTGTCGGTTATCGGTTAAGACATATGGTGATTGCAATCGTTTTCACGTGCCACAGGTCTTAACTCTCGGTGGAAGGCAGAGCAGAAACCCCACATTTAGGAATCCTTTAAATTACTTGCGTTTTGCGAAAGAATCTGTTATATTATATCACAAAATGTCCAAAATATACAATTCTAAAAGTAAAGGTACGCACTTACAAAACGTGCCTATAGAACTAAATGAATACATTCGGTCACCTTTTTCGGATTACGACGTGGGGCGAGTCGCACGGCGGTGCTGTCGGTGTTGTGGTTGATGGATGTCCACCACAAATTGACTTGGACGAATCCGCGATACAATTTGAACTTGATCGACGGAGACCGGGCCAAAGCCATCTCACAACATCTCGTCAAGAGGGCGATGCTGTTGAAATACTTTCTGGTGTCTTTGAGGGTAAAACGCTTGGAACGCCTATCTCTATGTTGGTATGGAATAAGGACGCGCGTCCATCAGCCTACGAGCATCTAAAAGACCTTTACAGACCTTCACACGCCGATTTTACGTATCAACAGAAGTACGGTATCCGAAATTGGCAAGGTGGCGGTAGAGCGAGTGCACGGGAAACCATCGGGCGCGTCGCCGCAGGGGCAATCGCCAAGCAAGTTTTGCTTGAGATGTCCGGAACCGAAACACTTGCTTATGTCAAACAGATTCATACATTGGAAGCCAACGTTGATGCAGATACGGTGACGCTTGAAGAGATAGAAGCAAGTCCTGTCCGGTGTCCCGATCCGATTGTTGGTCCGAAGATGGCGGAACGTGTCGATCAAGCACGGCGTGACCTTGACTCTCTCGGTGGTATAATTGAATCGGTTGCTCGTAATGTTCCTGTGGGACTCGGTGAGCCGGTATTCGACAAACTCAAAGCGGATTTGGCGAAAGCGATGATGTCTCTTCCCGCAACGATGGGTTTCCAAATCGGTTCTGGCTTTGGCGGTATTACGATGACGGGCTCTGAGCATAACGATCCTTTTTATCTCCAAAAGGACGATGGGACGAAACGCATTCGGACGCGGACAAATAATTCCGGCGGCACACAGGGAGGCATTTCAAACGGCGAAAATATCCTGTTCCAAGTCGCTTTCAAGCCGACAGCGACAATTGGGAAGCCACAAGAGACCGTTGATGTGGACGGAAACGAGGTGACGTTAGAGGCGAGCGGACGACACGATCCGTGTGTGCTGGTGCGCGCGCCCGCGATTGTGGAGGCGATGGCGGCACTTGTCCTCACAGATCATCTGCTTCGTCATCGTTCCAAATCTTGATAGTTGAAGGTTGCCAAGATGTCGTGGGTATTTTCGCCTATTTTTTGTTGGCGAAAGTTCTGCTTTCCGAGTAAATTGATGATAAAGGAATCTTAAAGTAGGGGTGCTGAAAAAATGACGACAGCCTTGGAAATCGAAAAGATCTCGCCTGACGATACATTGGAAGTTTGTGCTCGGCAGGTGATTGTGAGTTATTTTCAAAAGATGATGTCCTACAAGGAGGGTGCCGAGGCCGGAACGGATATTGAATTTGTCCACGACATGCGCGTTACGTCGCGGCGTTTGCGCGCTGCCATGGACAATTTCGAGGACTGTTTTCCAGAGAAACCCTTCAAAAAATACTACAAAAAGATAAAAGCAATAACTCGAACCATGGGAGCCGTGCGCGATTTAGATGTTCTTATCGCTCGTTTTCAGAGAGAATTGGTTACCCTGACTGAAGCGGAACGGGCAGACATTCGCGGATTAATCGAACACCTACAGCAGGAACGGGAGGATGCTCGCAAACCGATGCTAACGCTCTTTGCGAAACTGGAAGCGACCGGTTTTGAGACCAAGTTTTTGGAATTCTTTGTAGGAGCGGATTTTTAATTCTATACGCTTGGATTGTGCTCTATGGCGTGTAGCTCGTAATGTAATGGAGAACGGGTATACGGAGAGGGACTTGAAAGTCTCTAACCCACCTCACCGAACCGCAAGGAAATTAAAAGAATGGCGAAGGCTCACACAATTATCGGTGTTAAGCCGCTGTGCAGCTATCGTGAAAATGCTCGGATTATTCTTCCACAAAAGGTTGAGGAGGTCTACACGTGGGAGCCGTTCATCCGTGATGAAGCGCGGCGCGAAGAACTCCACAACATGCGGATTTCGATTAAACGCCTCCGGTATACGATGGAAATTTTTCGTGCTGCTTATCGGTTACCGAAGACGTATGCTAAAGAGGTTTCAGTAACTTACAACGAACTCCTTAGGGTGATCGTTGATTTACAAGAGGTCCTCGGTGATATTCATGACTCTGATGTGGTTTTGGAAGTCTTAACCGATTATGCATACCAGTCGGGATGTGAAACTTCAGCACAAGGTGTTGCTACGCTTATTGATCGGACGAAGGAAGCCCGTAAAGCGGATTACAAAATATTTTTAGAAAAATGGAAGCAACTGTCCAGGATGAATTTCAAACAAAAGTTGCTGTCATTCTTGGCATCATAACGCCTAATTGTTAAAGTGCGCTCGTGGCAGATGCGCATGGGGAGACTATTATAATGAGCACGAATTTTATTGGTGTGGATATGGGTGGCACCAAGATTCTATCGGCTGTCATTGATGCCGAAGGGAACATCTTAAGTACGGCCAAAGTACCAACTAAAGCAAATAAAGGTCCGTCCATTGTAATTGATCGGATCGCGGAATCTATCCAAAGGGCTGTTGATAAGTCAGGCGTTGACACGGCATCGATTCAGGCTGTCGGGATTGGTGCGCCGGGACCACTTGACCCAGCCACAGGCGTTGTTATTTTCGCCCCCAACCTCCGTTGGAAGGATGTCCGACTCAAGGAGGAATTAGAAGCGCGCGTCAATATTCCGACATTTGTTGACAATGATGTGAACGTCGGGACGCTTGGTGAGCACGTGTTCGGTGCGGGGAAAGGTTTTCAGAATGTCGTTGGGATTTTTGTAGGGACTGGCATTGGTGGCGGGATTATCCTGCAGGGCGAACTTTTCCACGGTGCAAGTAAAACGGCTGGTGAAATCGGGCATATTATTGTCAAAGCGGGAGGACCAAGGTGTGGATGCGGCACTCGTGGCTGCTTGGAAGCAATCGCGAGCCGCACTGCGATGGCAAAACAGTTTCAGAAAGCGATTGTAAAAAAGAAAAAAAAGAGCGTGATCTCCGAACTCACTGGCGGTGATTTGGGAACTATTCGGAGTGGAGTTTTGGCGAAAGCAATTCGTTTAAATGATAAACTGACCCTGAAAGTTATCAAAAAGGCAACGAAATATCTCGGCATCGGTATTGGTTCTATTGTAAATTTCTTGAATCCAGAAATGATTGTGTTAGGCGGTGGGGTCGTTGAAGCCCTGGACGATACATTTTTGAACGATATCCGCGCTGCCGCGGAAAAATATTCACTGCCCAACACCCTGAATGGAGTCCAGATTGTACCGGCAAAACTGGGAGACAATTCCGGTATCCTTGGCGCAGCAGCACTGGCACGACAGCGGTCCGAAACCGGATAGGGTAACCCAGACACGGAGGTATCGTTACACAAGTCAAGGGGGATACATCCATGTTAGTAGATGATAACAGAGAAGAACATCGGATGATGATTTTCGGCAACGATAGTCGTCTCGTCCAAGATCAGTTAATCGTGGAAAGCAACGCAAAATCGGAGGGGATCCTTGCGCAGAAGGTTCACGCGGATTCCTATACCGTCACACTGTATGTGTTGCTAAAAGATTACGGTCTCACACCTGTCTTTCGCATCAAGCCGCGCATCCGTTTCCACCGCTCTAACTACGATAATCTCTCTTCAAGCGCACCCGTCCGGTACAACCTTGACGACATCATCCACTTCGCTGAATTGAAACGCGGTGTTGACTTGACGGAAAAGATTGACGATGTCAAACTCGCGGAAATCCTTGGGGACGCGCCTGCACTCAAGGATGTAACGGATGATCCAGCACTGCACCTCGTCTCACAACGAGATGTGTCGCTCCGAAATCCACCTTTCAAAACCAAAACTAAAGTTTTTGGAAAAAGCGAAGATGAAGGTGTAGAAGAGGGGGGCATTCGTATTGGAACGTTCCTTGATGCGCTGAATCAACCACAAAATACCGAGCAAATTTTCAAACGGTTTGCAAAAGGAAGTGAATTCGCACGCGATTTGCGGGAGGCTTTGGCACCCTACGAGGATTTTGAATTTCAATTCGGACTCTATTCTCGATATGAACGGCGGGATTGCGTCTTGGCGAATGGGGATGAGGAGACCAGTGGGAATTACCGGGCGACATTCGACCCTTGGACGGCACTCGGATATATCCGAACTGCTGCTGGTGATACGCAGCAGTTCCAAATTTTAATGCATGAACGCGGGACACGATGGGAACACAAGATTATGTTGGAACAGTTGGATGCTCCAACCCTTGATCGTCTCGCAACAGAGATTCCGAGACTTCGTTGTGAGTACCTAATTGGGCGCGTCTTATCCAAAAGCCAGACTGCCTTGACACGCTTAGCTGAACTTCGTCAATCCCAGCTAAATCTGACAACCGATTTACACACCGGATATACACTCCGACTTGAAATACCTGTTTCTCAAAAACGGTTTTCTGTCATAGAACACCGCCGGAAATTACGCCAGACATTTAATAACGGTGGTGGTGCTTATCGTCTCCATCCGCTGAACGGCGAATTTGTCGAGAAACATCATAACATGGCGAAGGGTGTCCGAGATGGGATCGTCTGGACCTTGGATTCCGTGGATCTATTTATAGGACAATCCGCTTTAGAGGAGAACGATGACGGGTTTCTTATCATCAAAACGCCGCATCAAAACAAGTTTGTCGTCCGGTCTGCCGAAGAGCTTCGCGAACGTCTCCCGACAAACGGATTTGAGAAGTGTTGGAATGAAGCAATTGATATGGGCGGCTATACTGTCCTCAACCAGATGAGTGGTAGAGTCTATATGGTGAGTTATGGACGAAGAAATATAGGCAGCATCCATGAGGGCAATATTACCAAAGAGGATGTCGCACACTATCTCTCAATTGAATACCTCGGTGTAGATTCTACACGTGTTGGGGTTTCACGTTTTGGGGTACCGGCTTATGTCCAGCAGGGCTTCTTTGACAGACTTTTCAGTAGACGATCTGTATCGCCGCTCTTCAGTCAGTTGATCCAAACCGAGGCACAGGTCCTTGCAGAAATAAAAACGCTTGCGCGGTACTGTAGAGAAAAGTTGAAGATTCTATAACAAAAATCTTCGGCATGGGTTGTTTAGAATGGACCAAAATGATTTAGATTGCCTTAAGTTTTCTGTAAATTGACCGTGTTTGAAATTGGAGGAAGGAGATGAGGTATGATACGAAGTCTTGAAGTTAAGGGACTTAATAATCGACTCAGTGGTAAATTTAAATTTCATGAGGATTTGAATATTTTTACTGGTCCAAATGGATCGTGTAAAACGACCCTGCTGAAGTTGATATGGTACTTCATAAGCGGTAATCTACAGCAAATTGTGCTTGAAATTCCGTTTCATGCCGTTTCAATTCAAACGGATCTGTTCGCTTTGGACATGGAACGGGTTGAACCTGACCAAGTTACGCTTGATTACAGTTTTGGTAAAGAGGAAGGAGTGTGCGAATTTATTGTCATTGATGCGGAGACTGGAAGGATCGCTCGCAAGGATGTGGGTTGGGTAAATGCACTTGAAAAACGGATCGCGCGAACGACCAAGCAAAGTCTATTCTTCCCAACCTTTAGAAGAATTGAGGGGGGTTTTTCGCGAGTTGCAACGGACACTGACGATTCAGCGATAAGATTTCGCGCTTCCGCGCCAGAAATGCTTCAAGATTCAATGTTGAGATTTTCCGATGAGGTGTCAATCAACGAACACAAGTTCATTGCTTCGATCTCAACAGAGGATCTTCGTGAACTACTCACGCGGCAATACGCTGATATTTATGAGGAAATCACCACACGCCAGGCACAGGTATTAGAAGAGATTTCAAAAGAGATACAAAACAATCCAGATAAGAACAAAGTTTCTGAAATTCCTCAAGATGCTTCCGCCCTTCTGGACGCTATCCAGAAAGTCAATAAGGAACGGGAACAATTGAGTAAGCCGTTTTCTGTGTTGTCTGAGTTATCTCGGAAGATTCTCCGATATGAAGCGATACGTGTTACTGGGCGGGTTGTTCGTGGGGAAACTACCGACGGGATTACTTTGGGAGAAGAAGACGATGGAATTACTGTTGGAAAAGCAAAAGATGCTGTTTCCTCTGATAAACTCTCTTCTGGTGAAAAGCAGATGCTTAGTTTTCTTTGTTACAACGCATTTAGCAAAGACACAACTATTTTTATTGATGAGCCCGAGTTAAGCCTGCATGTGGATTGGGAAGGGATCCTCTTGCCGACTCTGTTTCAACAAGCAACGACTAACCAGTTTTTTGTAGCAACACATTCGCCTTTCATCTACACCATGTATCCTGATAAAGAATTTATGTTAGATGATACTCGGGGATATCAAGGAGAGACTTAATGCCAACACCGAATCCAATGACAGTGGAGCAGTTAGTTGGTGTTCTGCGGAGGTCTCGCAAGCCGAGAATTGTTGTTGAGGGGGATGATGATGTAATTATCTATCGGGAATTAACCAAGCGAATTGAAATACTTGAAGTAGTCCCATTGCCTTGCGGAGGAAGGAAGAAATTACTTCAAGTTTATGAACGTAGAAGCGAATTTGCCCATGTTCCTGTTGCTTTTATCGCAGATCAGGATATGTGGTTGTTCTCAGGGATTGGGCCAGGTTACGAGGATGTTATTTGGACTAACGGATACAGTATTGAAAACGACTTGTATTTCGATGCTGAATTGGAACGTTTGTTAGATGATAACGAAACAGCAGAATATCAACAAATCTTGGATTCTATCAGTACATGGTTTGCATTTGCCGTTGAGGAGTATTTAGCAGGAAACGCTCCAAATCTCAATCTGCATTGTGATGAAATGGTTCCACCTGGTACAACTGAATTGGATGCCGACTTTTGCACACGCCACGGCTTTCACACTCCTAACGCGGAACGAGTGCGGCAAATCAGATCCGCATATCAACTTTTACTTAGAGGAAAACAACTTTTCCAGTTATTAGTTCGTTTTCTGAGCAAACCCACTCACGGTTTTGAGAAGGCAACCCTTAACGATTACGCTCTCTACAACTTAGCACTTAGAATGCCAGAAGAGCACCCGTTGCTGGATAGATTAATGGAAAAAGTAAAGCAAAAAATCGCAGCACAACGTCTACTTCCCGGTACACCATCAAAATAACATCAGAAGGAAACACTAAACAAATGTCAAACCCCAGAAAAGTCCTTATCACTGGTGCATCAGGCTATGTCGCCGGACGGATGCTCCCAGAATTTCGTCAACGTTACGAACTCGTACTGCTGGACGTGAAGACCACAAATCGACAGGGAGAGGAAGTCGAAGGGATTCAAATCGCTGAACTCACGGATCCTGATCGAGACGTATACCGCCACCATTTTGAAGGCGTTGATGCAGTCGTCCACTGTGCCTTTAAAGGTGGCAGTTTTGAGAACGAGCTTGCCAACGTTCAAATGGCATATAACCTCTACCAAACCTGCGTTGAAACCGATGTCCGGCGTGTCGTCGTTTGTAGTTCCAACCACGCCGCCGACTATTACGAGCGTCTTATCTGGGCAGATAAATGGGATGTGGTGACACCGGAAATGCGTCCGCTCTCCGATAACTTCTACGGGTGGGCAAAAGAGGCGTATGAGCATCTCGGTTTTGTCTTTGCCACTGGACATGTTGGCGGCACGAAGCTGCAGAACGTCCAGTTGCGTATCGGTGGACCGCGCGAGACAGATATGGCGAATTCTTCAGCAGACGATTTGAAAGCGATGCGCCGAGGACTCGGCGCGTATTTGAGCGTCCGGGATCAGGTCCAACTCTTCGTCAAAAGCATTGAGACGGAAAACATAGAGGACGAAAACGGAATCCCGTTCCAGATTTTCTACGGCATCAGCGACAACTCACATAAGTTCTGGAGCATCGCCAACGCTCGGAAAGTGATAGGCTATGCACCAGAGGACGACAGTCAAGTTCGCTTTGCTGATCGGTTGGCAGAATTATTGGAGCAGGCGAAAGACAAGTAATTCCCTCCTTTAAGGATTCCCACAATGCCGAACTTTACAGCGGAAGACCTCACCGAAATTTGCCTCAACGTCTTTCAAGAATTAAATATCCCGGCAGCCGAAGCAGAAATCGTGACCCGCTCCATGGTGGATGCCAATCGCGTCGGACACGATTCACACGGCGTTATCCACCTCCCGAAATATGTCCGTGAACTGGAGGAGGGATTAATCCAGCCCGGTGCTTCTATAGAGACACTGCACGAATCTGCATCCATCGCGGTGTTAGATGGGAATTGGGGGTTCGGTCCCGTAATAGCGACGCGCGCCGTTGCGTTGGCAATCCAGAAGGCGAGGCAGACAGATGTTAGTTCTGTCGCTGTTTCACGGTGCAATGAGGTGGGCAGGTTAGGCGGATATGCGTGCCTCGCTGCAGATGTGGAGATGATCGCACTGCTCATGGCGAACGATCATGGCGGCGGCACATGTGTCGCACCGCACGGTGGCGTTGAAGGCAGACTCTCTACTAATCCGATCGCGTGTGCAGTGCCGATTGAGGGGCAAGATCCCATTGTGTTGGATATGTCCACGAGTGTTGTTGCATCGGGGAAGATTCGGGTCAAACAGCATCGGGACGAAGCGGTGCCGCACGGATGGTTAATTGATGCGAAAGGCGAGTCAACCACTGATGCTGGCGACTTCTATGGTACGCCACCCGCCGCCATATTGCCGTTCGGTGGGATTGCTGCGCACAAAGGATTCGGGCTGAGTGTCATTGTTGATATTCTATCGGGTGCGCTTACAGGCGCGGGGTGTAGCAAGAGTGAGGATGCCCGCGTCGGCAATGGGTTGTTCGTACTGGTAATTAACGTTGCGAGTTTTAGGGAGTTTCCGGGGTTCAGTGCGGAGATAGAGCGTTTTATCGAGTATATTAAATCAGCGAAGCATGCTGCTGGCGTTGACGCGATTCGGATGCCGGGTGAACGCGGTTGGGAAGAGCAACGCAGACGGGAACGGGACGGTATTCCGGTAGACGCGGAAACATGGGCACAAATTCAAATATTATTACAGTAGTAGGCACACTCCGTCGTGCTGTCCACTATCCAGTCAACACCTTTATTATCCTACCGTCAATGACTTACCTGTTTCTGGGTGAAATAGGTGTGCCTTCTCCATGTTGAAGTTGACCGTTACTTGAGCGTTGTGTTGCGGCACATTGATGAGATCCGATTGCGCAACGAAGTTGTTCTTCTCTGTCCGCAGATATAAAAGCGCATGATTCCCGAGCGGCTCAACCAATTCCACCTGTGTACCAACGCTGTTCTCCTCGTTTTCACCCACGTGGATGTCCTCTGGACGGATACCGAGTGTCACCGAATCGCCTGAAACTTTGTTCAGTGCCGATTGGAGTTGCGCGTTCAATTCCACTTTGAAGTTTTCAAATTTGAGGGTTGGGGCACCACCGTTATTCACGATCTGCGTCTCTATGAAGTTCATGGGTGGCGTGCCGATGAAGCCCCCGACGAATTGATTCGCGGGTTTATGATAGAGCGTTCCCGGATCGGCAATCTGCTGGATTTTCCCCTCATTGAGCACTACGATCTGGTCTCCCATCGTCATCGCTTCGACTTGGTCGTGTGTGACGTAGACGATGGTGGCGTTGAGCCGGTCGTGCAGCCGACTGATTTCCATCCGCATCTGCACACGTAGTTTTGCATCGAGGTTGCTCAAGGGTTCATCGAACAGGAAGACCTTGGGGTGTCGAACGATTGCTCTGCCGACAGCGACGCGTTGACGTTCTCCACCGGAGAGGTGCTTCGGTTTGCGGTTCAAGAGATGTGAAATGCTCAGAATCTCCGCTGCCTCTTTAACGCGCTCGTCAATCTCCACCTTCGAGTATTTGCGAAGTTTCAACCCAAACGCCATGTTCTTATACACCGTCATGTGTGGATAAAGGGCGTAGTTTTGGAAGACCATGGCGATATCCCTGTCTTTAGGAGGGATGTCGTTAATGCGTTCCGCATCAATATAGATGTCCCCTTCCGTTATCTCTTCCAACCCGGCAATCATCCGCAAAATTGTCGATTTGCCGCAACCCGACGGACCGACAAGCACCGTAAACGACTCATCTGGAATCTGAAAATCCGCCTGTTCGACTGCAAGAACATCACCGTCGTAAATTTTGGTGACATCTTTCAAGGTAAGGTGTGCCATAATTCTGTGTTAATGAGGTGCTGCAAATAGGCGGGATTTCAAATCCCGCCAGCAAGGTATGAGGAACAGCGTTACGTCCGCATTTATTCTCAGGGACGAAATAGTGCTTCGTCAATTTCAGTGTTCAGCGTGATGTCGGTGATAAAAACTCGTCGGTATTCCCCGTTTTTTGTCGTACGATAATGCGGAATTTTAATGCCATCTACGTCCCGATAATCGTCAAGGAATGCTACCACGTTTTCCACGCCTCCTCCTATCTCAACGTCATAGCTAAACTGGATTACGTAATGGGTTTCTTCACTAATGAAGACTTTCAACTTCTTCCCAGAAGGCTGCGTAACGAGGAGAACGGATGTAGACTCACCCTTTACCTGTTCTGTTCCTATGTATTGAACGGGAACATTGTTTTTCGAGAGGGTTGCCAAAAGCCACATAGGTTCTCGGAAAAGACTATCCTTAAAGAAACTAACATAAAATTTAGTCTCTTCCGGTGGAACAGGTTTGACCTCTCCGGCTGCTATCACAAACACCGATTCTCCATCAAAGATTAGGTGGTTATCCTTCTGGGCGTGAATACCCCAATCACTGCGGACCCTATTGGCATCAAAGTATGTTTTCGCCGGTCCCTCGTCCTGCATGGTTCCATCCGGAAGGTGTTCAAAACTCTCAGATTCCATCACAATGCTTTTCACTGCTTCGAGTTTCTCAAGTCCGCCGTGCGCAGCGATAGCCTCGCTGATAATTTCTTTGACATTGGGTTCTACATTTTGCGCACCGTCAGGCGGATCGGAAGGTGTTCTTATTGGGGCATCGACAGGTTTCGAGAGATTTTCTTCCACCAATTCCGCAACGGCAGATTCGACATCAAAACCGCCGAGGCTCGCCTTTCGGATAATCCCTTCACTGTCAATTAAAAAAGCTGATGGGATTCCCCACACCCCGTATAGCGTCCTTAACTTCCGACTTTCATCCCAGTAGTGAATCCACCCAAGTCCTTCTTTTTCAATATATTCCTCAAGGGGTTGCTTTGACCTATCCAAGCTAATGCCGATGATTTGGAAATTCTGATCCTTGTATGCTTCATAGGTCAGCTTCACTTTCGGCATCTCGGCAATGCAGGGTCCGCACCATGTTGCCCAGAAGTCCAGCAGCACAACTTGCCCTCGGAAGTCTTTCAAAGAAAGTTCTTCACCTTTCAAATTCGTTACCTGAAAATCTGGGGCAGGTTTACCGACCCACTCACTTGGATTTGTCCTGGAAGGCTTAATTGATTCATCTTTTTGAGAAGTTGTTTCCTGTTTCAGGATTTTTGTTGCAGGTATCGACTGTGATTGAGAACTGTCTTCATCTGTTTTAGCAGGTTTCGCGAGATTTTCCTTCACCAAATCCTCGACGGCATGTTCAAGCGCGTGTCCACGGAGGTTTGTCTTGCGGATGGTCCCCTCACCGTCAATTAGGAAGGTGGACGGAATCCCCCGCACCTTATACATATTACTAACCTTGCCACTGTTGTCCCAATAGTGAACCCATCCGAGTTCCTTTTTTTCAATATATTCCTCAAGAGGTGTTATGGACCTGTCTAAACTAATACCGATAATCTCAAACTTCTGATCTTTATACTTTTCGTAAGTTCGCTTAACGTTCGGTATTTCTGCGATGCAGGGTCCACACCACGTTGCCCAGAAATCCAGAAGCACAACCTGTCCTCGGTATTTTTCCAACGAGAGTTCTTCGCCTTTCAGATCCGTTACCTGAAAGTCAAGTGCTGGTTTACCAATCCACTCACTGGAAGTCATTCCCGGTCCTGGGCTTGCCCCAGGCGGTTTCGGTAATTCACCCGTTCGATCGGCTTTATCCTGTTCAAGGAGTCGCTTCGCAAATTTCGCTTGCGATCGTTTACCATACTTCGGGTGATCTATCAATTTCTGGTAGGCACCGTCTGCTGCGTCGTGATTGCCAAGTTTATCGTACGCCAATCCTAAATCTAACAGGCAACGTTCAACATAACGAGCCTCTGGATAGTCTTTAACGACTTTTTCAAAGGCTTCAATGCCTTCTTCAACTTGCCCTAGCTGCACTAAGGCGTTACCGAGGAGATGATAAACCTCATCCACCCGTTTGTATTCTGGATGCGCTGCAACAAATTCTTCGGATTTCTCAACCAACCGCTCTAACTCTTCCTGTGTCTTCTGCTTTTTGAGATTTTTAGAAATTGCCTTGATTTCCTGATACTTGTAAGCTGCGTTTATCGAAGCCGCATCAACGAAGTTCGCACAAAAGCCTATTAGCACAAGGCTTATGAGTGCGCAAACGAGATGCGCACGGAAACCTCTATTTCCGCTTTGTTGTGAATGTCTTTCATTTCGGGAGTACATCGTCGACCTCCTCAGATTTGTCGGATCTCTTTGAATCTGTGTGCAACGTTTTATAGTAAAACTCAATGATAAGGTAATACCAGCTGTTTGTTCCGATACCCTTATTGCGCGGAAACATTGTCTGTCTCCTTCAGACAAATTAGCGTGTGTTAAACGGCGTTTCGGTAGGAATACGCCAATAACAATTTAATCTCTTCCGCCTGCACTTGTTGCAAGAAACGGGTTACATCCGAATCAGCGGCACCTTCGGCAGCTTGGCACCAATCGATAAATTGATAAGCATCCCACTCTTCTTGCGCCGCAAGAGTCTGTCCGATGTCTGCGAGCGCGTCCGATGGATTTTGTGTTCCCTCGAAAAGTTCGAGTGCGCGCTCACGAAGTGCTGGGAAAATTGGGTGTGGCCCAACTCTGCCGAACCAATACTTGGAGTTGCTGTAGTCCGGTTCACGACGATGCATAATGCCGTGCCAGTAGCTGCCCGTCTGGTTTCCTAACTCTTGCGAGATATTATGGGATTCGTCCAGTGCGTCGTTCCATAGGAGCAAGCCGCTTTTGATGGCTTCCGCAAACGTCGTATTTTTCAGCGATTCTCCCTCAAAAAGATCATCAAGGGATGCCGATTCTAAGGCATCCGTCAATTCACTGCTCCACGCTTTCTGTGGAACGAGTGTCGGGAGTGGGTTCCCTGCTTCTAATTTTTCGATAGCTTCAGCGATTGCTGATGTGTATGTTACATCCATGAGAAGACTCCTTAGCGTCCAAATCAATCTAATTTAAAATTAATTTACCATCTTTCTCCAAATAAATCAAGCATTTTCTCAAGCATTTTCAGATTCCGCGTCCGAATCGAGAAACCAATTGACATTTCTGGAGATTCATGGTAGACTCTACCGATATGTGTTGGCGATGTGTTGGCGCAGTTGCTGTGGTTGCCCTAAGGACAAAACAACCAGGGTATGTGCTACATACTGTTTTATTCAGAAGATGCTTTGAGGTAATTTATGGCAAAAGTTGGACTCATCGGGGTCGGCAATATGGGCATGGGGATGTCGAGGAATATCTTGAAAGCCGGACATGAACTGACGGTATACGATGTCCGCCCAGAGCCGTTAGAAACACTCGCACAAGAAGGGGCAAACGCCGCCGCATCGCCGCGTGAAGTGGGTGCCGCCGCGGATGCCGTCTTTATCATGGTACTGAATGTCGAACAAGTTAAAGCAGCATTACTCACAGAAGACGGGCTGCTGGCAGGCCTCAAACCAGGCTCTACAGTCATTTGTACAGCGACTATCGGACGCTCACAGGTGATGGAGGTTGCCGAACTGGTGACAGCGGAAGGAATCAATATCATTGACGCGCCTGTTAGTGGGGGCGCACCGGGCGCGGCTGCGGGCACACTCACAATGATGGTGTCGGCACTAACCGAGACGTTTGAAGCATCAAAACCGGTGCTTGAAGCAGTCGGACGGGACATCTACCATGTCGGGGAAGAAATTGGCATGGGACAAACCGTCAAATCCGCACTTGCAGTACTAATAGGGACCACATATGCAGGTATCTTTGAAGCGCTAACACTTGCAGTGAAGGCAGGTGTAACACCGGAAACACTTCGCGATGTCGTCAGTACAAGCGTCGTCGGGAATTTCCTCTTCACGGATACAACCCAAAACATCTTGGATCGGAACTTCAAGGGACAGAGCAATATCGGTACAATGTATAAAGACCTCACGTTAGCGAAAAATATGGCGAGTGAATGTGGTGTCCCTCTTTTCGCAGCGAGTGCTGCCTTTGAACTCTTTCAAGCGGGGAAGGCAGTAAATCCTGATGAGGATAACTGGACGATTATCAAAATCCTCGAAAACATCGCAGGCATTGAAATCAAAAAAACGGAAGAATGAAACCAAAAAACGGAAGAGTGGAAGGCTGGAAGCGGCAGTGGACACCCAATCCTCCAATCTTTCCAACATTGGAAGAGAGGAACTTCTGTTATTTGTTCAAACGCAAGAAATTGAAAGGGAATTGAATGTTCAAACTGGGGACAATCACGGATGGAATTAGTCGGGATTTCGAGTACGCACTCGACACAATGGTAGAAATCGGCTTAGAATACGTTGAATTGCAGTACCTTTGGGAGAAACAGGTCGGCGATCTGACAGATGCAGATATCGAGCGGGTCAAAGGATTAATCGATGATCGCGATTTAAAAGTATCGTGTATCTCACACCATAATCTCTCGGCACTTCCTGTGGACACAGCGGTTGACGCGCCTGCGTATCGTGACCACATTGAAACCTTGCAGCGGTGTATCGACGTTGCCCAAGCACTCGGCACAAATCTGGTACGGATTTTCAGTTTTCGGAAAGAGATGGTCCTTTTTGGGGCGGAGCCGATTATCTCCGAAGACGCATGGACAACGCTCCTGAATCGGTTGGAAGAACCCTTGCGAATCGCTGATACCGCAGGCATTACACTTGTCATTGAAACTGCAATCTCAGGGAATGTTACATCGGCATACCTTGCCAGAAAACTAATTGACGAGTTAGGCGTATCACATCTGAAAGTCCTCTGGGATCCGTGCAGCTCACTCTATTGTACTGAAGTCCCTTATCCGGACGGCTACGAAATGATCCGCGACTCTCTTGCACATGTCCATCTCAAAGACGGTGTCGTGAATCTCCCAGCGGCAACATTTGATTTCTGTGCGATGCGTCAAGGGCAGATGGACCCCTACTACAATGACATTGTGGACGCGTTGAAACAGGATGGATATGATGGTGCGATCTCTTTGGAGAGTGTCTATACACCAGAGGGTGGAACGCGCGAAGATGGATTTAGAGAGTCGTTACCTGTCTTTATGAAACTCATGGGACGATAGAGAGACGAAAAAGAAAAAAGGACGCAGTCAATATGTGATATACAGACTGCGTCCTTTTTTTATTTCTAAGGTACAAAGACCTATTATCTGGCTTTCAAACTTCCCCAAGTAGTGAAGAGTTTACCAGCAGGTTCGACAGAAACAAATCCACCGGTGTAAACTTCCCATATACCACCGACACCGGCGAATAAACTCCAACCGCCGCCACGTTCGCTGACCTTCACCAATAGGACATTTTTACCTGCGATCAAGTTAACTTTGAAATCATCTTGGAAGTCGCCAGCACCACGGTTGACTGGATTGTTATGGACAACCTCACCGTTGAACCAGACTTTGACAGAGTCATCACTACCGACTTTCGCTGGAACGCCTTCTTGAGCTTCAGGAGCGTCAAGGATGATCAATCCATAAACCGAATGGTCGTTGACATCGCCTTCACCCAAACCGAGATCGTTGACGAGATCGTTGACGTTGTTACCGCCGGTTTCAGAAATTTCACCGACTGTCCATTCTAAATCACCGACAGCATCGCCTGCACTGGCACCGTTTGCTGCGACCATATCTTCAGTGACCTCACCACCACTGGCTTCAGCGAGTGAATCCACATCGGTGGAAGCCGCGCCGCCTTGACCAGATGGAGTTGCAGCGATCATCCACAGCCATGGACCGGTAATTTTCCCGGCCACACCAATAACAGCGGGTCTTATGGCAGTTTCCACATCGGCATCAACACCGGCGAACATGCTCCAACCCCCACCACGCTCACTGACCTTCACGAGTAAGAGGTTATCACCTTGCTTTATATCAACCTGAAATGTGTCCTGAAAATCACCAGCACCACGATTGACCGCGTTCGTGTGAACCACTTCACCATTGAGCCAGACCTTGACAGAGTCATCACTGCCGACTCTCATATCTACGCCGCTCTGATCAGAAGCGGATACGAGCGTGATTAGTCCATAAGACGAATGGTCATTGACATCACCTTCACCCAAGCCAATCTCATTGACGAGATCGTTGACGTTGTTACCGCCGGTTGCAGAAATCTCACCTTCTGTCCATTCCAGATCACCGACTTTGTCACCTGCGTTAGCACCGTTTTCTGCGACCATCTGTTCAGTGACTTCACCACCGCTGGCTTCAGCGAGTGAATCCACATCAGTAGAAGCTGCACCGCCTTGGTTGGCTTCGGTTGGGGCAATCATCCAGAGCCATGGACCGGTAATTTTATCTTGGGCATTAGCGGTCATCGTCATGGCGAAAAGTACTATGAGACATGCCAACCCTATTGTGAATAGTTTCCTATACATGGAAATCCTCCAATCAATTTTTTACTTTATAAATCAAACAGAGTGAATTAGTGTTGCCCATTTTTGTGTGTCCGGTTGCGCCTGAATCAAGAGATCACGGCTGCAGTATCGTGTCGGTGTTTACAAAATAGGACAACTTCTTTAGAGTAGTATATAAAATATACCACAATTAAATCAAGCACAAAAAATTTTGTGCGGTTTTAACCGATAAAAACAATTCCGGATTAAGAACCTCGGAACGGTAATACCGGTTAAAACACCAACTTAGTAAGAACTTTTAACTTCTGACCACTTTGTCGCTAATTTGCCAGCGGGTTCAACGGGAAGTCCTTTGAACTTCAGGTTGTAGTCCAAATCCGCGTCAATACCGGCGAACATGCTCCAGCCGCCGCCGCGCTCACAGACTTTAACCATGAAAACGTTATCGCCTTTTTTCAAGTCCACATCAAATGTGTCCTGAAAATCACCAGCACCGCGATTGACAGCGTTCTTGTGAACCTCGTCGCCGTTCATCCAGACCTTAACCGAATCATCGCTACCGACGCGGGCTTCAACGCCTTTCTTCGTAACCTTTGATACAGCGTTGATCACGGCATAGGAGCAGTGGTCGTTGATATCGCCACCGGGACCCAACTTAATCTTTAGGAGCGTGTCGTTGATATTGTTACCACCGACTGCGGCAATTTCTCCCTCGGTCCATTCGTAATTTTCAGCAAATTTGACCTTCAGGACTTTATCGGTAATCCCTTCTTTGGCAACGTCTTCTTCGGTCAGTTTACCCTTTGTTGCGTCCTTGATACCGTCGTCATCTGTTACGGCGGCACCACCGCCACCAGCGGGACTCTCGGTGATCATCCACATCCAAGGACCTTCAATTTTGTCTAAGGCAGTGGCAAATTGTGCCGTAAGAAGAAATCCGATAGCACACACTGCCAAAAGTACGTATCTGCTTTTCATTTTTTAGTTTAACCTCCTTAATATTCAACTAACGTGATAGATTATCACAAGTTACCAAAAATGTCAAATTAAATTTTCAATTAAATTTGAAAACTGCTATCGTTTATTCTATCCTTAATTGATTTTTGACACTGCTAACCTTATCTTTCATTGTTTGGGTTCTGTCAATTCGAGTCCCAAACTTGAGTGTCGTTGTGATTCGGGGTGCCCCCATTTCATGGACGACCTCGTGGCACCGTCGAATTGCCGCAAACACAACGTCCCACTCACCTTCAATATTGGTACCATAAGCATGCAGCTTCGTTTCCAAACCTGCCTCTTTTAGCACCTTTTCGCACGCGGTAACGTATTTAGAAACCGATACACCGACACCCATCGGGACAACACAGAGATCCGCGATAACTTTCATGTAATTCCCTCAATTACCGCGTAATTGTTCCAAAACGTTAGGCGGCAGAGATGCCGCATCCGATGTCGCGACACCATCATCAACCTGTGCCGGTGTCATCATCCCTGGCACGACACAGGAGACTGCGGGGTGTGCCAAGATAAATTTGAGAGCGGCTTGTGGAAGGCTACGCGCTTTGTTTCCAATGATGGACTTCACCACTTCTACCCGTTCCAGATCGGCGAGGAACTTTTCACGGGACCATGTCTTGCGATAATCGTTCTGCGCAAAGACAGTATCCGGCCCGAGTTGTCCAGAGAGTAAACCTGAGGACAATGGTTGTCGGACGATAACAGCAACCCCCTTTTCAATGGCGGTTTCCATTACAGGAGCTGCCATCTCTTGTGCAAGGATATTGTAGGTAAGCATCAGCGAAGAGATATCGGTTTCTTCCATCGCCTTTAGGGCATCTGCCTCGCTGCCGAGACCCATCCCATAGAATCGGATTTTGCCTTCGGCTTTGAGGTTTTCCATCGTTCCAAACGCGTCGTCCCATTCGGGTGCCGGCGGTGGTCCATGGAATTGGTAGATGTCTATAACGTCCCTCTTTAACCGTGTGAGGCTGCCTTCAACTGCTGATCGGATATAGTCAGGTGAAACATTGAACGATGGATGTTCCCACCCTTGGCTAATCCACCCGTCAGAGTCCAATTCATAGCCGAGTTTTGTGGCGATAACGACCTTGTCGCCGAGTGCTGAAAAAGCCTCACCGAGTAGGCGTTCTGCGCGTCCGCCACCATATTGATCAGCCGTATCATAATAGGTAACACCGCTCTCGAAGGCGTATCGAAGGAGATCAACGGCATCGGTCTCACCGATGTTACCCCATTCGCGTCCACCGAGCTCCCATGTTCCCATACCGATTTCAGAGACGGTTAATCCTGTGCTCTCTAATTCGCGTTTGCGCACTGTTTTTCCCCTCACAAGATCGCAAGGCACGAATCCCCGCGTTTGGAAAATGCCACGGTTTGAATCTGTTCACTATCTTACGAAATTTACAATTATTTGTCAAGAAATATTTAATTTTTTTCCGTAGTTTTGATCTCTCCATCCGAAGACGAATTTGAATTGACAGGTGATATCTCTTTCTGATAAGATATGGTTATGCGTTTGACTCCGCGAAAGGGAACCCATCATTAATGAAATTACTGGTCACTGGTGGTGCGGGATTTATCGGAACCAACTTCATCCGATACTGGCTGCAACACCACTCAGATGATGCCATCGTTAACCTTGACCTCCTGACGTACGCTGGGGATCTCTCCAATCTAAAGGATATAGCGGCACACTACCCAGAACGGTACAAGTTTGCACAGGGGAGTATTCTGGATTCTACTGTTGTAGAAAGTGTTTTGAAAGGGGAGTGTCCGGATACGATCGTCAATTTCGCTGCGGAGTCACACAACAGTCGTGCAATTCTGCATCCACGGCGTTTCTTTGAGACGAACGTGATGGGTACACAGGTATTACTGGACGCGGCTCAAAAGTACGATATCCAACGGTTCCATCATATTTCTACATGTGAGGTTTACGGCGAACTCCATTTAGATTCGCCCAATAGGTTTAGTGAAGATGCACCCTATCGTCCACAGACACCTTATAACGCCTCTAAAGCGGCGGCAGATCATCTCGTGAACGCTTACTTTCATAGTTTCGGCGCGCCGGTAACGATTTCTAATTGTGCGAACAACTACGGGCCCTACCAGCACCCGGAGAAGTTGATTCCACTCTTCACAACGAATGCGATCCGAGATTTACCTTTAACGCTCTATCGGAGCAGTCATAACCGACGCGAGTGGCTGCATGTCGAGGACCATTGCGCGGCAATCGCAGCGGTGCTCAAGCACGGCAAAATCGGTGAGACTTATAACGTTGGGAGCGGTGTGGAAAAGAGTATTGAAGAAATTAGCGATTTCATCTTGGATGTTCTCAACAAGCCACAGACGTTGAAAACTTACGTTCCTGACAGACCGGGACACGACTGTCGGTATCTCTTAGACTCAGAAAAGATCGCCCGTGATGTCGGGTGGAAACCAGCTATCGCCTTTGAGGATGGCATGCACGAGACGATTCAGTGGTACGTCGAAAATCAGGAATGGTGGCAGACGATTCAACAGAAGGCAGGCAGCGAAGTGGTTCAAGAGGATAAATGGGAAACGTTCACACGGAGGTAGACCTGATGCAACTGACAACGGAACAGCTGGCAACATGGGAACGAGATGGAATAATCGTGGTGCCCAACGTATTTTCACCGGAAATAATTGCGCCCGCGTTAGAAGATATTGAACGGAATGCTTATGATGGATTAACTTACACCGAATATCAAGCGAAGTGGGGTCCGCAGCCAGACGCACTGAAAAGTGCATATCAAAAGAACAGTGATATGCAACGACTTGCGGGGCCTTTTGGAAAGGCAGTGCATTTCCCGACGGGCTTGGAAGCCGTGGATAAACTGATTGAAAACGAAGCATATTTAGCGATTGCAAAGCAGCTGTTAGATACCGAAGAAATTCGGCTCGGTTATGGGCAGATCTTCTTTCGCGAAGGTCTCACCGATAGTCGTCATAGTGAACATCCGTGGCAGGGTTACCACATTGACAATGCGACGAACTCACCCTTGCCACCACACCCTGATTGGCAACGCTACGGATATGTTCTGACCGCTATCTTTGTACACGATATTGAATTAGATGGCGCGCCGATGCTTGTCTGTCCGGGTTCACAAAACCAGTTGGATAAAATATGGGCGAAGTATCCGGGCAGAGCGGGCGGAATGGGTATTCCTGATCTGCGTGAGTTTAAAGGAGAACTCGCGGATCCGGTTCCGCTTACGGCGAAAGCGGGGAGTGTGTCGTTCCGCTCAAGTTACTTGGTTCACGCGGCACAACCGTTTGAGAATAAGCGTAGACAGCGTGGGTGGATGGGGTTCCACTTCCACCGTGCCGACAATGACGATTGGTGTAAAACAACGCGCCCAGTGCCCGGTTGGGGCAGCCCAAACTACATGAAATTTGTCGCGCAAACGACACCTGCTGTGCGACGTGTTTTAGGGTGGCCCGACCTTGGCGATGCCTACTATACGTCGGAAGCTCTTGCCCGTCTTGAACAGGCATATCCGGGGATTGATCTGGAGCCTTATCGGTAAATGAACATTAAGAACCGAACGATATTTGAGAATGACAATCTATTTGTGCTACGCGGTATGGACAGCGAGTCAGTAGATTTGATCTATCTGGATCCACCGTTTAATTCCAATCGGAGCTATGCCGCACCTATCGGAAGCCAGGCAGCAGGCGCGGCGTTTAAAGACACGTGGACCCTCTCGGATGTGGATAACGCATGGCACGGTGAGATCGCCGACCGCGAACCCGCCTTGTATCAAACTATCCATGTATCCGAGTTAATACATGGCAAATCTATGAAATCTTACCTGATTATGATGGCGGTGCGGTTGTTAGAGATGAAACGCATCTTGAAAAAGACAGGCGGTCTCTACCTACATTGCGATCCGACAGCCAGCCATTATCTGAAAGTGTTGATGGATAGCATCTTTGGAAAAAACAACTTCCGATCTGAGATCACATGGAAACGGGCAACTTCTACACAAAAAGGCTCCCAGCACCGCAGCACGCGGTGGGGCAATAATGCAGATATACTCTTGTATTATGCAGGATCATCATCGGCAGCATTGCGTCCAGAAAGAGAATTGACAGAAACCGAAATTTTAAAGAAATTCAAACACATTGACGAGAACGGCGAGCGATATTACAACGACTCCGCCCATATTTGGTCCTCGCCAAGTATGGGTCCTCGTCCAAATCTTTGCTATGAATGGCGTGGATTCGTCAATCCGCATCCATCTGGCTGGCGGTTGAGCAAAGAACGTTTGGAAGAGGAGTATGAAAAAGGAAATATCGTTATTCGGGCTGATGGGAAATTAGAACGGCGGAAATACCTCAAAGACTACAAAGGCGCGTCCTACGGTAATATCTGGGATGACGTACGCCCACCTGCAAAAGAGGAACGCACTGGCTACCCAACCCAGAAGCCCCTTGCCTTACTTGCACGTATCATCAAGGCGAGTAGCAACGAAGCAGATGTTGTCCTTGATCCGTTCTGTGGGTGTGCGACGACATGTGTTGCAGCAGAGCGACTTGCGAGGCAGTGGATCGGCATTGATATTTCAAAAAAGGCAGTTGACTTGGTGCGGATGCGCTTGGAGAAGGAGGTCGGGCTTTTGGGTGCCGTTATCCATCGCACCGATATCCCGAAACGCAGTGAAAAACTGCCGAATTATCAAACACATAAGCATACGTTGTATGGCAAACAAGAAGGTTTGTGTAATGGCTGCCAAACGCAGTTTCCGTTTCGCAACATGACAGTAGACCATATCGTACCCCGTAAGCACGGCGGCACTGACGCTCTTGATAACTTGCAGTTGCTGTGTGGTGCATGTAACTCAACCAAAGGCACAGGGACACAAGCAGGATTGCTGGCGAAACTACAAGAACAAGGGATTCTCTAATTCAAAAACGCGGAGAATTATTTATGAGTGAAACAAGAAAAGTTGTGATGATGAATGAGGCAGGACGTATCTGGACAGAGGAGCAGGAAACGCCTGCACCGAAACCCGGACAGTTGTTGATTGAAGTTCGCGCCTCGATGGTAAGTCCTGGGACGGAACTCGGTGGTGTCAAACGACGGCGCGAGACTCCAGGTTCCGAAGTGCGACAGCGGCCATTCGGATATACCAACGCCGGTGTCGTTGTCGGTAAGGAAGGCGATTGCGATGAATTTGAGATCGGCGATAGGGTGGCTGGTATGGGCGGTGGCTACGCACTCCACGCCACGTACGCTTGTGTACCGCACAACTTATGCGCGAAGGTTCCCGATGCTGTCGCTGATGAGGAAGCCGCTTCTATTCATCTTGCTGCAACGGCATTGCATGCCGTGCAACGCGGGCGTATCCGTATCGGTGAAAACGTTGTCGTCGCTGGACTGGGTATCGTTGGGCAATTTGCGTGCCAGATCGCCAAAACCGCGGGTGCTTACGTTATCGGTTTAGACCAGTTGCCGTTACGGATAGACATTGCTGAGAAAGCCGGTGTACACCGCGCGATAAACGTATCTGAAACGGACCCGATTCCCATCTCAACGGAATTCACCAACGGCTACGGCATGGATTGTGGGATTATCGCCTTCGGTGGGGATGCGACGAGCGCGTTTCAGCAGATCCGAGCGATGCTGAAGACTGCACCGGATACACACAAAGTTGGACGGATTGTTATCGTTGGGGGCGCGAACATTACACACGGTTTCGCAGCAGGACTCGGCAATGTGGACGTTATCAGTGCTGCACGTACCGGACCCGGCTACCACGACGAGGATTATGAACACGGCGCGGATTATCCACCGGTGTTCGTCCCGTGGCCCACACAACGCAACTTGGAATTATCACTGCGGTTGATGTCCGAAGGCAAAATTCAGGTGAATCCTTTGATTACGGATGTTGTACCGATTGACCAAGCCGCTGAGGCATGTGAGAAATTAATCCAAACGCCGAATGAGGCGTTGGGTGTCGTCTTCTCAATGTAATACCAAATCTGAAAAAATCGCATTTCAGAGATTTTGAAGCACTTATGAATGCCGCATATCCAAGGCGCAATGAATTGCGCCACTACGAACGGGTCTTTTGTTAAAGAAAGGTGATTATTCGGAATATGGAAATTAGGGGAGCGCGTGAATCAGAGTTAGAGCAGGTTGTTGAACTTTGCTGCATATCATTTAACCCCGATGGACATGAACGCTATTGGCAGTATGTCAGAGGAGATAGCAGCTATAGGCTTCCGCAGACCCGTGTCGTTGTGGTGAACGACACGGTTGTATCAACCTTGCGCGTCTGGGAACGGCGGATGCAGGTCGGTGCATCCCTCGTAACAATGGGTGGCATCGGTGGTGTCTGTACCCATCCGAATTACCGCGGTGTCGGCTACGCGTCTGCCCTTATGCGCGATACAATCGACTATCTGCGGACAACGGGGTGTGATCTCGGCGTGCTGTTTACGATTATTCCAGAGACATTTTACCAGCGATTGGGATGGACATCTTTGCCGCTACACGGCTTCAATATAACGTACAACACCTCAACGCGCGAGACAGATTCATCGGGGTGGCAGGTAACCGATTTTAACTCAGAAACGGATTTGGACGCGGTTGCAGCACTGTACGATCTCACCAACGCCGAACAGAGCGGAACTATTGCCCGGACACGCGCCTATTGGGATATGGCACCCTCACGCATCCGTGGCGTTCTTCCCACCGTCATTGCACATCAAAATGGACATATCGGTGGGTATCTCAACTATGAAATAGAAGGAAAGCGTGTTGAGGTGCGCGAAGTCGGATACGCACCCGATAATCCGCTGGTTTTGGATGCACTTGTATCCCATTTTTGGCAGACGTGTGAAGCACAAGGGGTTGAGGAAATAGGTGGTAGATTCCCTTCTCAGCATCCGTTTGCAGAACGCCTAATAGCAAGATGCAACGGTCGGGTAACCCCGACGGAATACACTGCGATGATGCTCTATGCTGTGCACTTGCCAGTGCTTTTGCGCCGCCTTGTCGTCGGGTGGGAATCGCGAATTGCGGATGCTGAAGAGATGTTTCCACCGCTTGCTGTCAAACTGCCAGTTTTCAATAATCAACAGATAGTACTGCGGCACAATGCGGATGGCACACTCCAAATCGTTCCTGAAGATGCCGACGCAGTTGACTTGGGAGTTGATCTATCTGAAGCAGATTTTTGGCAACTCCTGTTCGGCGAAATAGGGTGGGAGCAGGTAAGCCCTGACGCTTTGGTCTCTCCAGAAATCTCGGCGTTCTTAGAGATGCTGTTTCCCAAACGCGATGTCATCTTCTGGGCTCCAGACCAGTATTAAAAAAATGAGGAAAAAATGAATATATCATTTGAAAGATCGTACAGACCTGTAGATCTAAATACATCATTGACGAAGTCATTTCCACTTGTGTCAATGGCTGAAAAACTCATGGAAGAAGCCGCATTCGCTACGTCAGGTCGATCCTCGCTGACACTCGCCCGTGGGGATGAACTCACTGTTGTTCTGGTTGTTTTGAAAGCCGGAACTACGCTTGAGGAGCACTCGGCACCTGCCGCTGCTGCCGTCATTACGCTTAGCGGAAGCATCATATTTACAACAAGTGCTGATAAAATAACGCTGGAACAAGGTGACGGTGTTACCTTTACAGACGACATCCTTCATAGTGTCTATGCGAGCGAAGATAGTGCGTTCCTCATTGTGATTGGCGGAAACAGTTAGGTATCACACAACGGAACAGTGAAGACAGTACAGATATCCCGGGATGGTTAGAAAGATGGAAAGGACGAGTAAAAACAATTCTGAGTCTCGAAAAGGTGGCACACAAACGAGCGCATTCGGAACGTCCGGCAGAATCAATCACGATGCCAGTGGATTTTATGGGAGCAAGCTCTACGCCGATCAGGAGCCGCCGGAACCTGATGAGTGGATTGAAAACCCTATCTCTACTGAGAATCTTGATCGACTCTACTGTGCTTCCAGTGCACAGATGTCCGAAATCCCGGATGCAAGCGTCCACCTGATGGTTACATCCCCGCCTTACAATGCCAAAAAGGAATACGACGACGATCTATCGCTCGAAGAATATAGGGAACTCCTCTACGCGGTCTTTGCCGAAACCTACAAGAAATTGGTTACCGGCGGTAGGGCGTGTATTAATATCGCCAACTTAGGGAGGAAACCCTACATCCCACTGCATAGTTACATCATAGAGGATATGTTAGCGATAGGTTACTACATGCGGGGTGAAATCATCTGGGATAAAGCCTCAAGTGCAGGTAGCTCAACGGCGTGGGGGAGTTGGTTATCGGCGGCAAACCCGGTGTTGAGAGACGTTCATGAATATATCCTCGTCTTCTCTAAGGACTCGTTCTCCCGAAAACGCAACGGTAAAGAGAATTCTATTCGCAAAGAAGATTTCTTGGAGTGGACAAAAAGCGTTTGGGATTTTCCTGCCGTTTCAGCCAAACGTATCGGTCATCCCGCCCCATTTCCCGAAGAACTTCCACACCGGTTAATTCAACTCTATACCTTTGTTGATGATATTGTCTTGGATCCGTTCTGTGGCAGCGGCACAACGTGCTTAAGTGCCTTGAAATCGGGAAGGCACTATATCGGATACGACATTGAAGAGAAATATATAAAACTGGCAAACGAGCGGATCCAGCAATATACCGATCAGCCGCGTTTACCAGTTCTTTAACGATTGGACTTTTATTCTGCTCTCATCTGAAACCGGTAATGTGTCGAAATGAAGATTAAAAAATTAATCGGTTAATTTATTCGCGAAGTCCGTTGCGGTTAGGAGACCGCACCTACCGAGCCTGGGTGGAAGACGAAAGAACTAAAATTGCATACCTTTTCCCTGCTTCGGTTTTAAACCTCACAACCGAGTCCGATTGTTCTGTATCAACCGGTGCGCCATCACACGTTACCGAGACAGTGCCATCTGTCCGTAGCGTGCAGTCTCGCCCAAGCGAGGAATAAAGTTTCGCTTCGGTGAGTTGCCCATTTTCCCATGTCATCTCCACCTCAAAACCACCACGGGCACGTAATCCTTTGACGCTTCCAGTGCCCCACGCCTTTGGAAGTGCAGGCAGCAGGTGAACCTCTCCTGCATGGCTTTGAAGCAACATCTCCGCGATGCCGGAGGTGCCGCCGAAATTGCCATCGATCTGGAAGGGAGGGTGTGTATCGAAAAGGTTCGTCAAAGTGCATTTCGCCAGAAGTGCTTGGAGGTGGGTATATGCCTCCTCAGCATCCTCAAGTCGTGCCCAGAAGTTGACAAGCCACGCACGGCTCCATCCTGTATGTCCGCCGCCGTGCGCCAATCGATATTCTAACGATTTTCTTGCTGCTGCCGCCAACTCTGGTGTTCCACGCAGCGTAATCTGGCAGCTCGGATGGAGAGCATACATGTGAGACATGTGTCGGTGCCCCGGTTCCGGTTCGTCGTAGTCAAACACCCACTCCTGTAACCGTCCCGTTTTCTCGCTAATCTGAAGCGGTGCGAGTCGTTCCAGCGCGGAAACCAGCTCGGTGCGGAATTCAGCATCACCGCCGAGGACATCGATGCTGGCGATGCAGTTGGTGAAAAGTTCATGGATAATTTCGAGATCTATGGTGGCGGCATAAGTAAAGAGGGAACGCGTGCCGTCAGGTTTCAGGAAGCTGTTTTCTGGTGAGTGTGACGGATTCGTGACGAGTTTTCCAGCAAAAGGCGTGCCTTCCGGTGCTTCAATAAGGAAGTCGAGCATGAAACGGGCTGCGCCTTTCATGAGTGGATACCCTTGTTCAATAAGAAAGTCCTTATCACCGCCGAACAGGTAGTGTTCCCATACATGTTCACATAACCACGCAGCACCCACAGGTGAGATACCCCAAATACCGTCAGCGGGCGTTGTGAAACCCCAAATGTCGGAGAGGTGGTGAACGACCCAGCCATCAGCACCGTAATGGATTTTTGCTGTCCGGTTCCCCGGTTCAACGAGCGTGTCCATGTAATCGAACAGCGGTAGGTGGCACTCTGAGAGGTTACAGACTTCAGGAACCCAATAGTTCATCTGAAGGTTGATATTGGTATGGAAATCGCTGTTCCAAGGTGCGTTCATGTGCTCATTCCAGATGCCTTGCAAATTCGCAGGCAGACATCCCGGTCGCGAGCTTCCCATCATCAGGTAGCGTCCGTATTGAAAATAAAGTGTGATAAGTGCTGGATCTGACGCACCTGCTTTTACTGCGTCTAAGCGTTCGTCAGTAGGAAGGTTTGCCGCGTCGGTAGAACCGAGATCGATATCTACCCGTTGGAAGAGGGATTGATGCTCAGCAATATGGTCTGCTCGAATTGTAGCGTAAGACTTGGTCTCAATATCTGCAAGATAATTTTCACAAAGTGCGTGCGGGTTTCCACTCGCATCTGTCTGGTTTACGTAACTCGTCGCAGCGGCGAGCAAGAGTGTTACAGCGTTTGCACCTCGCACAGAAAGCCGATCGCCTTCCGATTGCTCTTCTCCACTCTCAAAATACATCTGTAGATAAGCCGAAAAGTGCATGCCGTTGTCGCCGCACTGCCCGTCAAGCCGAAGGATATTCGCAGCAATTGCTTCGACGGTGGCATCCTGTTCTCGTGTCATCGTCACGTCGAAAGTGAGTTGTCCTACCGTATCGGATTCAATTCTTATAACAATAAGATTGTCCACTGCCGTTACGAAAATTTCTCTGCTAAAATTGACAGTGCCGTGCCGATAGGTCGTCCGAGCGATGCCTGTATCTAAATCTAATTCTCGACGGTATTCAGTAGGGTCGCCATCATGCTCGAATTCCAAAAACAGATCGCCTAAGGATTGATAGGATTTGATACGCTCTGGTACGCCGAGCATCGTCTCGCCAGCAAGCTGAGTCGCTTCTTCGTTTTTATCGTCAAAGAGCAACTGCTGGACTTTCGGGAGTGCTTCTAAAGCCTTCGGGTTGTTGGTATCACGAGGACCACCGTCCCAAAGGGTTTCCTCGTTAAGTTGGATACGTTCTTGTTTAACACCACCAAACACCATAGCACCAAGCCGTCCGTTGCCGACAGGTAATGCATCTGTCCATGCTTGGGCTGGTTTCTGATACCATAAAACGAGATTATTTATATTTGTGTTCGTCATTCGCCCTCCATCATGTTAAAAAAATTCGACATTTACTTTTCCGCGCTCATGATGTAATACCCTTTACTATCTGGATGGAAGACAATCACCCTATCCATCCTCTTCGCTCTCGGTGACCGCATAGCACCTTCACTGTCTCATGTGCTTTTTTCTCTGCCGCAATATGCAAGGGGGTATGACCTTTATCATTCTTCGCACTGGTATCAGCACCATTTTTTAACAACACGACTGCTGTCTCGTATGCATTGTACTGTGCCGCGATATGTAAAGGCGTATTGCCCTTTTCGTCTTTCGTGTTAACATCAGCACCATTTTCTAACAGCACCACTGCTACTTCAGAAGTATCATCCTCCGCCGTAATGTGCAAGGGGGTATGACCTTTATTATTCTTCGCGTTGGCATCAGCACCCCTTCCGAGTAGGGCAGCCGTTGTTTCATAAGCGTTACGCCACGCTGCCCAATGCAGGAGGGTATAGCCAGATTTATTCCTCGGGTTGACTTCCGTTTTGTTTTCCAGTGCTGCCCCTTCCACCTCATAGACATTGTGCCATGCTGCCCAGTGGAGCGGCGTATCGCCATCTTCATTCTTCACGTTGACATCAGCACCATTTTCTAACAATACGACTGCTGTCTCATGCCCATTGTTCCATGCGCTCCAATGTAAAGGTGTAAAATCCTTGTCGTTCTTGGCATTGGCATCAGCACCGTTTTCTAATAGCACCACTGCTGCTTCAGAAGCATTGTGCCATGCCGCCCAGTGCAAGGCCGGATACCCATATTTGTCCTTCGCGTTGACATCAGCACCATTTTCTAATAACGCTGCTACTGCTTCAGAAGCATTGTCTCGCGCTGCGTCATGCAACGAGGTGTAGCCAAGTTTGACCACACGCGCAACTGATGAATTGGTACCCGATCCTAAAGTCCTTCCAACGACCTTATCGCGATCTTCAGGACGCGAATCGGGCGGTTTGTCAACTGTGGTTCCAAATTCCGACGTATCGGATACATCTTGTTGCTTACACACAATACCAACCTCCTTTTTTAGGGTAGGATTCTGTCATTTAACCATCGTGCTGACCAAGCACACCTAACAGAAAAGTCTATACGTTTTTTTCATTTGCTATAAGTGTAACATGTACCGCACAAAAATACTATAACCTTTGCCATGGCATACTGCCTGCTTGCTGGATTTCCGCCTGAAATATTTGACCCATTTCTCTGAAAAGGTCCTTTTGTGTCGAGGCACCGTTCGTCGTTTCCAACGGATCACTTGATAAGTCGTAGAGTTCTAACGGTTCAAAGGGGCTGTTATGTAACAACTTAATGTCCTCACGCCGGACCGCGTGTTGGGATTCCCCAAGAAACCTTTGACCGCCTTCTCTTCGCAGCCAGTAAAGGATGCGCTCAGAGAAATTCTGCTGTTCTCCTTGGAGGGTTTGCCAGATTGAACGTCCTTCAATATCGTCTGGAATCGGCGCGCCGGCGACCTCACACACCGTTGGGAAGAAATCCATGAGCAGCGCAACCTGATCGGTAATGTGTCCTTCAGGGATATGTCCGGGCCACATCGCGCATGTTGGAACTCGGATGCCGCCTTCGTACATTTCTCCCTTTTGCCCACGCAGCGGACCGTTGTGTGCTCCGACATCCATTGATCCGCCGTTGTCAGAGGTGTAGATAACGAGTGTATTGGACAACTGATCGGTTTCTGCAAGTGTATCAAGCACACGTCCAATGCCAGCATCCATGTGTTCAACGAGAGCGATGTATTTGGCGCGTTGTGGTGATATATCCGGCTCACGTTCCTGCACCCGCGCAATCCATTCGTCAGGCGGTTGGATCGGCGTATGCGGGGCGTTGTAGGCAAGATATAGGAAAAAAGGTTCGGACGATTGGGCTTGCGCACGAATGAAGTCCATACTCCATTCTGTAAAGAGATCTGTGGCGTGTCCTCTCGGATCAATGGTGTCAAAACCTTGCCGCATGTAATTTATATCGTGTCGGAGGTGTGTATAGTAGTCGTCCATCATATCGCCGAGGAAACCGTGAAAATGATCGAATCCGCGTTTGCACGGGTGGTTCTCCGGTTCAAGCCCGAGGTGCCATTTGCCAATGAGTGCAGTCCGATAATCCTTCTGTTTTAAAACTGAAGGGAGTGTAGCAGTGTCTTGTTGAAAGTACCCCCAACTGTTTTCTGGGTGCGTGCGGATTACCCCTGGCACGCCAACTCTGTCCGGGTAGCGTCCAGTCATAAGGGAGGCTCTGCTAGGGGAGCAGACAGAGGAATTCGCATAAAATTTAGTGAACAGCGTCCCTTCTGCAGCAATCCGATCAATATTTGGGGTTTGAATTGATGGACCACCGTGTACGGAAATATCACCATAACCGTGATCGTCCGCGAGAACGAGGAGGACGTTAGGCAATTTTGTCATAATTTCTCCGTCAGTATATTATATCGTGAAGTGTATAGTAATACAATGTTAATTTTTCAATTCACGAACTCGCACCATACAGCAGGAACCCCTACTGGCGAACCAATTGGCGAAGTTTGGAGTTCTAACGCATCTATGTTCTTCAAACTATCGGTTACTATCGATAGATTGGTGTGTGCCTCTTGCAGGTCTTCTGCTTCAATCGCCGCCTTGAATTCTGCGATTGCAGCATCGCGTTTGCCTTGTTGATAGTAGGCGATCCCCAGATTGTTGCGTGCTTCAGCCATCGCACCAGCTCTCCTATACGCAGCAATAGCCTCTTCAACTTTGCCTTGGTGGGAGTAGGTAATTCCGAGATTCGTGTTTGCTTCTGGGGAATCTGGGGCACTGTGGAGGACGCCTTTTAAAAGGACCTTTGCTTCATCAAACCTATTTTGACAGATGTAGACGAAGGCGAGATTGATTTGCACTTCCACTGAATCCGGTGCCATATCAAGTGCTTCTTTATGCAACGTTATCGCCTCATCGTGTTTTCCCTGCCAACTATAGACCAGTCCAAGATTTGTATGTGGCTCTTCACCGCCGTCGTTCTCAATTGAAGTCTTGAACGCATCAATAGCACGCTCAAGTTTTCCTTGAAAGAGATAGACAAGTCCGAGGTTGTTGTGGGATTCCGCGAGGGTGGGATCGGTTTCAAGTGCCTTTCGGTAAAGTGCAATTGCCTCATCAAACCGTCCTTGCCAACTATAAATCAGTCCAAGATTCAGTTTCGCTTCTCCGCCATCACCGAGTCGAATTGCCTTTTCTGAGGCAGTTATAGCAGCGTCCAGTTTTCCTTGTGAGATGTAGACGAACCCTAAGTTTGTGTATGCTTCAGCAGAATCTGGGTTGCACTGAAGGGCTGTCTCAAACGATTGAATTGCTTCTTCAAGTTGTCCTTGCCACGCATAAACGACACCGAGATTAATGTGAGGTGCTGAAAGATTTGGATCAAGGTGACGAGCTTTGAGGTGTAAGATGATCGCTGCATCCAGTTCGCCTTCCCAACAGCGCAAAGCACCCAAATTGGTGTGTGGTGCTGCCAGATCGGGTGCAAGGCGAATTGCTTTATTTAGGGCAACTTTTGCTTCCTCAAGCCTTCCGTGATCAATATCGTCATACGCCTGACGATTTAACTCTCGTGCACGCTCAATATGCTCAGTCATGCTGTCTTCCTTACAGCAACCATCCACAAAATGAATGCAGCCAGTCATTCGGGTAACACACCGGCTGCACTCGGTTTACCGTAGTCTATTGCTGGGATTTGATACCTGCCCATGTAGTTGCGAGTTTGCCAGAAGGCTCAACGGGCAGTAGTGTTGTGAGGCCCTTGTCCATCAAATCCTTTATATCCTCTGCTTCCAGTACGGAAGCGAAAATTGCGACCTCATAGAGCATACCATCAAGGGTCTCTGAAGTGTTGTTGGTCCAACCGCCGATGTTGACATCAGTGTCATTCTGGGGACCCGGTTTACCCATCCCACCAACGGAAGCGATTTCCTCACCGTTTTCGTAAATCTTGATGGTATCCTTTGCGTCGTAAGTTGCAGTCATGTACAACCAAACATCTTTCTTGACGTTTCCTTGATTCCAGGCACCTTTCCAACCGTCTCGCGCAAAGTATGCTTCCCAGCCGGTGCCGCTGGAGCTTGTCCTGAATGCGTAATTTGCCACTGTGCCATTCGCAGGTCTTTTGCCAAGGATATGTCCATAACCGTTCTCGGATTTGTTGACATATACCCATGAAGTGATTGACCACGCCTTTTCCAGATACATGCTGTCGGAGTCAGGAATGATAACCCGATCATTTTGTCCGTTTAAACTTAGGGCAGACCCATCCGGTCCTTTGACCCATTTTCCACCCTGAAGTTCACCGTGGTTCTTGTTTCCAGAAATATCGTTGATTTTATCGCCTTTACCTTCGTCAAGGAGCCAAATTCCTCTTGCGGTTTCAAAGTCGATCTTCGCATAAGTTTGGGCTGTGAAGGTCAGGCTAATGGCGATAATCGCTAAGCAAACTATAATGGATTTCATTAGTTACCTCCTAAGGGTTGAATTTACCATTAAGATGCATTTTGACCAAGCTGGCGTGCTTCATCTCTTATTGAGATTTAAGGCTTGCCCATGTAGTTGCGAGTTTGGCAGAAGGTTCAACGGCTGTGAGTAGAGACGGTAACCCGTCGTCCATCAGAGCGTTTATGTCTTCTTCTGCCAGCGCGACATCGAAAAGCGCGACCTCATAGAGCATACCGTCAAGAGTCTCTGAAGTGTTGTCGGTCCAACCACCGATGTTGACATCCGTATCATTCCGAGGTGCCGGTCCACCCATCCCGCTAACAGAACCGATTTCAGCTCCATTTTCATAAATCTTGATGGTATCTTCTCCATCATACGTTGCGGTCATGTACAACCAGACATCTTTCTTCACGCTTCCTTGATTCCAAGCCCCTTTCCAACCGCCTCGCGAATAGTATGCTTCCCAGCCGGTGCCATTGCCGCTTGTCCTGAAGGCGTAATTGGCCACCGTACCAGATGCGGGTCTTTTACCGAGAATATGTCCAAAACCGTTCTCGGTTGTGTTGACAAACACCCATGAAGTAATTGTCCACGCCGCTTCCAGATACATACTATCGGAGTCGGCAATGATAACTCGATCATTTTGTCCATTTAAACTTAGGGCAGGACCCCCCGGACCTTCGACCCATTCTCCGCCTTGAAGTTCACCGTGATTTTCGTTTCCAGACATATCGTTGATAAAATTGCCCTCGCCTTCGTCGAGTAGCCAAATTCCCCTGGCAGTTCCAAGGTCAATCTCCGCATAAGTTTGAGCTGTGAAGGTCAGACTGATAGTAACGATCGCTAAACAAGCTATAATGGATTTCATTTTACCTCCTGAAGGTTAATTTACCATTAAGTAAGATATGTTTTGACTAAATGTGTTAATCTAACTAAAACCAATCAACCTACTGTTCCGAATTTACCGCCTGAATCAAAGCGATGATATATCCGAACTGGAATGCCCACGCTTGGCGCACACGACCAGAAACACCCGGTGGCGATGGATCGTCTGGATGCCCCGGGGCGTGGTCAGGCATTAACATGTACGAGTATTCTACATCTCGGAGGATCTGCGCAACTCTGTGCATGTCGAGGTGTCCCTCGTCGGGCCAGACTTCTTGGAAATTGTGCAGTCCACCCCGAATATTACGAAAATGAATGTTAAAAAGTTTCTTACGTTCGCCGAAATACTGGATAATCTCATAGAATTCAGTACCCGGATCGTCTAAACCCTCCGACACTGTGCCACAGCAGAAGTTAAATCCGTGGTAGGGGCTATCCGCAATTTCAGCGTAACGTTTCATGCCATCAAAGACGGGATAGTTCCAGCGTTCGACACCTCTCAAGATAGGCGCGGGTGGATCGTTCGGATGACATGCCATCTGGATTTTGTTTTCTTCAGCGATTGGAATTATACGCTCAAGGAAATAAGCGATCCGATCAAACGCCTCTTCGCGACTTACCTCACCTGCTTCTGAAAGTGTTTCATTATCGTACTTGGAGAAATCGAAAGTACTGTAGCTTGAGCCGCCGCGTCCGAATGTGCTCTCGGTTCGTTGATTTTGCAGGATGCAAAAGTTATAGTTCAAACCTCTTAAACCTGCCGCCGCAGCATTCTCAATTATCTTACAAACTGCCTCAATATCTTTGTCGCGCTGCGGATCTTGCGCAAGCGTAATGCTCCTCGGCATTCCGATATGAATCATCTCAAGACTGACACCTGCTTCCGCTGCTTCTTCCTTATGTCGAATCAGCGTTTCGGTTTCAGTGTCTTCGGGCGTGGTATCCATGTGCGTTACACCGTGCCGCATGAGGAATGTCAACTCTTTGGGAGATGTCCCGATGCCTTGAACACCGACGTGCATCTCCGCTTTTTTGCGGGATTGCGTCTCAGGTCTATCCATCGTTTCGTTCTCCTTATGACAATTGAATGTGCTAAACTGTTCGGATTTAAGATGGTATCCGCGCATTATAGCACACTTAAAAAACTTAAGTCAATTCAAAAACAGAAAATTTCTGGACATTCGATCCACTTCATGTTATGCTAAAAACCACAGAATTTCACAGAGATTACGTAACATGAGGAGAAACGATGGCTACAGAAGATTATACTTCGCGTGTACCGCATCATACGTTCGCAGACACATTGGAAGAGCAGGAAGCACAGTTGGAAACGAACCCACTGATGCAACGACTCGACGCTTATCGAAAAACATATCAAGGCGATCCACACCGCCCGATTTATCACTATATCAACCCCGAAGCGATGCTCAATGATCCAAACGGTCTCTGCTTCTGGCAGGGACGATGGCATCTTTTTTATCAGGCGTATCCACCTGAAGATACGCGGCAGCACTGGGGACACGCAATCAGTGATGACTTGATCCATTGGCGCGACCTGCCTTATGCAATTTATCCGAACCCAGAAAGATGCTGTTTCTCCGGCGCAACGCTCGTCGAGGAAGATCGCGTGATTGCGATGTATCATGGCACCGTTGTTGGGAACATGGTAGCGGTGTCGAGCGATCCGTTGCTCCTGAATTGGGAGAAGGTCTCTGGTAAAGCGGTTATCCCAGCGCAACACGCCGACGGCACAACACCCGTTTATCGTGTCTTCGATCCGTGTATCTGGAAAAAAGGCGATATGTATTATTCGCTGTCGGGTGGGACACTCCCCCACGGACCCGGCGGTAAACCGATTCGTGCTAACTTCCTGCTCCGTTCAGCAGACCTCGCAAACTGGGTCTACCTGCACCCCTTCGTTGAAGATGATATGTTCACGTTGGTCGGCGATGATGGCGCGTGTCCCTATTTTTGGCCCATCGGTGATCGACATATACTGCTTTTCTTTAGCCACATGAGCGGCGGGCAATATCTGCTCGGTGATTACGATACTGAGCGCGATAAGTTTGTCGTAACAGCAGGTGCGAAAAACAATTTCGGAGCGGCATCCCCCGCGGGGGTCCACGCACCCTCAGCAACACCTGACGGCAACGGCGGTCTCATTGTTATCTATAATATGAATCCGGCAAAACCTACCAAAGGTTGGAACCAGATTATGACACTGCCGCGCCGCCTAACACTCCTCTCCAGAGATGAAATCGGCATCGAGCCAGCAGGTGATATTGAATCGTTGCGATATGAACATCGGCATGTCAATGCGATGACACTCCCAGCAAACGAAGAAGTCGTGTTGGAAGGCATAAATGGCAATGCAATGGAACTTGAACTCGAAATTGATCCGAAATCGGCACCCATGGTTGAATTGAACGTCCTCCGTTCACCGCAGAAAGAGGAGTTTACCCGCATTGCCTTCTTCAGAGAACGCGGCATGCGCAACCTGAATTCCGATGTTAACGTGCGCGATAGCCTGCTAACGATTGATTCATCCTATTCGTCAATTGCATCGGATGTCCTTTCACGCGCACCTGAAACCGGTGCGATCTCCATTTTACAGGACGAAACACTGAAGCTGCGTGTATTTATTGACAAGAGTGTTGTGGAGGTGTTCGCGAATGGGAAGCAGTGCGTCGCGATGCGTGTCTATCCGGACAAGGAAGAAAGCGTCGGCGTATCTTTGCGTTCACAAGGGCAAGCGTGTGAACTCAAATCCTTAGATGCTTGGCAGATGCAGAACATCTATGAGTAGGCGTTTGGAACCGAATAAATCAATAAAATACGCTGCGGATCTTTATAATGTCAAAGAGGTTACCCTCCACGGCACAGCAGACTTATCGTTCTGGGAGACAGTGCTGCACAAGGAAAACCTTTTTCCATACCACGAAGGAGATAAAGCAGTCCTCTTGCTCAGTGCGATAGAGGCAAAATGGAGAGGGTTCAGGTTTAAAGAGTTTGTTATCGCTGTTGGAATTTGCTTTGATGAAAATGGAATAAGCTTGGACGGATACTATCTGCCGCACGCATTTAATTCGTCCAAATTCTTGGTCTTCTCAGAGACGGTGTTCTTTCGTACCCCATATTTTCACGGTAACATCCGACTCGAAAACAAACTCCCTGCTTCCATCAAGTTGCAGGACAAGACAGAAGTTCTGCTTCACGCGAGAATGTCTATTCCGAGTATACCATCCATAGTTGAATACTTGGAATGGAAGGGCCCTATTTTTCTTCCGAATAACCGTGGTAAATTCTTCGCTGTGCTGGCGGGTGAAGCCGACATTTATCCGTTTTCACCGGAAACAGATCAGTTTGAACTTAAACCTTCAACGCGTCATAGTATTTTTCAACAACTTATTGACAGCAATTTTGTTGGTAGCGTATGGTGTTTGAGAAGAAATTCTCGCCACGCAAAATCGAAGACTTACAAAGAAATTTCTGAATAACGGGTAACCTGATATGGCAGATACATGGGAAGAACTTCGAGGTGAAACTTATCCTGATACGGAGGCGGAACAGTTCGCTGCCCTTGAGACGGATGAGACATTACGCGACTACAAGAAACGGAGAGAGGCGTGGGCATCGGATCCTTACCGTCCCATCTATCATATATCTTCCTTCTATGGCATGGGCGATGCAAACGGACTCTGCCAATGGCAGGGCAGGTATCATCTGTTTTATCAGTTCGGTCCGCCAGATGTTGATCGGGTTCATTGGGGACACTGCTATAGCGAAGATTTGGTGCATTGGCAAGATTTGCCGCCTGCACTGTATCCTGATACTGAACTACACTGCTTCAGCGGTCAGTGTCTCGTGGAAGATGAGCGAGTTGTCGCTATCTATCACGGCAAAATGTCGGGAAATAGTATCGCTACTGCAAGCGATCCGCTCCTACTCAACTGGAAGAAGCATCCGAATAATCCCGTCATGCCGAATGTCGAGACCAATGAATACGAGCAGCCCTATAACGTCTTTGATCCATGTATCTGGAAAGAGGAGGATGGATATTATTCTATTTCTGGTACATCAGCCAACGGCTGGATCCGTGAGCGGCGTAGATCTGCCTCACACCTCTTTTATTCAAAGGACCTGAACTACTGGAAATATCTCCATCCGCTGCTGATTGACGATGTGTTCTGCGATCTCGGTGAGGATGGCGCGGTGCCAAACTTCTTACCCATCGGGAATGATAAGCACATCCTGCTCCTCTTCAGTCATAAACGTTCGGCGCGCTATTACATCGGTGAATACGATCGCGGGACCCACAAATTTACGCCTGAATATCACGGTAGGATCAACCATGGCACCTTCGGTGGTGGGATGGTCTCCTGTCCTTCCGCAACGATAGATACAAGAGGTCGCTTCATTGCTATCTTAAACTGCTCCGATGGGAGACAGAGTGCGCAAGCCGCGTCGGGTCTGTGCATGACCCTCCCATGGCATCTCACGCTGAAAGCGGACAACGCGCTAGCGATAGAACCGGTTGAGGAGGTAAAAAGTCTGCGAAATACGCATACCCGCCTCACGGACATCGCTTTGTCAGCCAATGAGGAATGTATACTTGATGAGGTAAAAGGCAAAGCAATTGAGATTGACCTGACCTTAGAGATGGGAACTGCACGGGAAGCGGGGTTATATGTTTTCCGATCACCAAACGGGAATGAGCGGACAAAAATCTCTATCTACAACCACAGACACGGTAAAACGAACGATACGCTACAAATTGACACATCCTATTCCTCTTTACGTACAGACCTTGTCGGTAAACCCCCTGAGATTGCGCCATTCCGTTTAAGTGGCGACGGTAAAGTCCGACTCCGTATTTTCCTTGACCGTAGCCTCATTGAGGTCTTCGCCGATAATGGAGAATGCTTTCCAGAATGGGCGTTTCCGAGAAAGGGTATTGACAAACTGTTCCCGCTGTTTTCACGACAGTGCGCTGTTGCACGCGCCTATCCGCTGCAAGAGGAAAGCAACGGCATTTCGCTTTTCGCCATCGGCGGCGAGGCAAAGGTTGTTTCGATGGATGTGTGGCAGATGCGTTCAATCTGGCAAGAGTTGAAGTATCGGGAGGGGCAATAAACCCTTCACAATAGAAAACAACCGGATAAATCACTTTTACAGTTTTCTATTTCAAGAATGATGATCAGTGCAATAGGATTCACATCAATGGATAGTAGACCTGCTTTATTCGCCTTAAATCGATCTAACACAAACAAGGACTTCAGCCAAGCTAAAGCATGGGGAAAGAACAGCTTTAATAACTGTTTCCCTATCGCCTTATTATGTTATATGCAAAGTCAAAATATCGCTCCTGTTTACTTGGCTTTAGATGGGAATTGGAATGTCATTCCTGAGAAAATTGATGTGAATTCTGTATTTGGGCATGCGTATGACTCTGAAGATATTTACTTTGCTTTCGAGTATACTTATGGACAAAATCAGCAATTTGTTAAAGGGACTTTACCTCGTATTGATTTGGTGGTAATGGATAATTCTAATTCTGAAAGTCCTTGGCTACGGGCATTAGAAATTAAATTGACAGCTTTGCCTGATAATTCAACCTGTGGTTTTTCTGAAGGAGAGTACGGGTGTGAACTTGTAGTGCGTCCCAATACGATTATCCATCTAACACTTGGGATTATTGGTCGGTACGCCGAATATCGGAGCGAACTTTTAGGCAGTCTAAGCCCTATTTTTCAGAATAACTTTGACTGGGAATCGGAAGATAGCATGCTGGAGAAAATACCCCATATTACCCAAACTATCAAGACTCTGTTACTTGCAAAAGTAGACGATCAGATTCCATTAGTTGTACAACCTATTTGGAAAACTATTGGGAAATCCTCTCGACTTCATGAGAACTGCTTAGATGTTTTCGTTTGGAGTACGTTTGCTTTTGCGAAGCTGCTTTTAGATACAGTTGAACAAGGACGTGCCAGAGAATTTTCACGAGCGAAGCGAGCTGTTTTATGGATTGTGAAAATGCTGTCTGACTTTGCTACAGATGGAAAAATTGACCCGCAGACCGTTAGCGTCGGATTTACGAGACAAACAGACAAAGCCTTTGCCTTAAGTGGAAGAAAGACTCATCCTTATATGTCTTGTGCAGAACTCTTACGGCCAAGGGTTAAAAAGAACCAAATCAAAAACATCATCTTGGGACAGGGAGAAAAATTGCTAAGCCCAGAAAGGCGATTTGATGCGATTCTGGTTAATTCTCCCGAACTTTTTACGTAAAAAGTAGGAAAAACAAATGTCTATGAAATTCATCGATCTCTTCGCCGGATGTGGTGGTATGACACTCGGATTCCAAAACGCAGGATTTGAGACAGTTGCTGCTTTTGATAATTGGGAACCGGCAATCAAGGTCTATCGTGCTAATTTTGCACATAACATACACAAACTTGATCTTGGCAATTGGCAAGAAAGCTTAAGGACGTTAAACGCATATCAATTTGACATGATTATTGGGGGTCCACCGTGTCAAGATTTTTCACATGCTGGTAAACGGAACGAGAACTTGGGAAGAGCGGATTTGACCGTAAGTTTTGCGCAGATTGTCGCACATACAAAACCGCAATGGTTTGTCATGGAAAACGTGGATAGAACTGTGAAAAGCCAACGGTATAAGCAGGCAGGTGAGATTCTCAGAGCAGCAGGATATTCGCTAACACAACGGATTTTGGACGCTAACCAGTGTGGTGTTCCGCAAAGAAGGAAACGTCTTTTTCTTATTGGTGAATTAGGACTATCTATTTCTGTGGATAGCAGATCCCTCGCGAGTTATCTGGAGAACAATCTCACTATTAAACCGATGAGTGTGCGCGATTATCTGGGAGATAGTCTTGGCATTACCCACTATTATCGGCACCCACGCAACTATAGCCGCCGCGCTGTCTTTAGCATTGATGAACCGAGTCCGACAGTAAGAGGCGTTAACCGTCCAATTCCCAAGACCTATAAAATGCATCCGAAAGATACCGCCCCGATTTCAGAAAGCGTTCGTCCGCTCACAACCTTAGAAAGAAGTTACCTCCAAACCTTTCCTAAAGACTTTCGTTTCACTGGATCGAAAACCGATTTGGAGCAGATGATTGGGAATGCTGTACCAGTGAAACAGGCAGAGTACATTGCACGTTGCATCAGTGCCTACATTTCCGAAGAGGGAGACACCTTAAATCCAATCAAGCAGGAATCTGTTCAGATGCTTCTATTTCGAGAATCAAACTGAGACAACTTCTGATGCAAAATGGAAACTAACTTATGCTTTATTTAACTGTTATTTTCACGGTCTATATCCTATTTTTTTCAATCCAACTGACTGTAACAGCCCAAAGCGTCAACATTTCTGAACCTGTCCCTCCGCCAGATGCTGTCCGCAAAACTTTTAACCTTGACCCGTTTTACGAGCAGTGGGTTGATGTGGAAGGATTGCCTGTTGTTGCATCATCAAAGGTGAATCCTTATGCCGTGAAAGAAGCGGTATGGCTCATTCGGCAGATGATTGGGCACCGACAAGATGTGTTGCAGGCACTTGCGCGAAACAACGTGCGTTTTGCTGTGATGGCACATAACGAACTGACGACCCAAATTCCTGAACACAGTGATCTGCAACCCGACTATTATTGGGACCGGCGCGCACGTGGTTTAGGTTCCACGCCAACAAGACCTGCTGTAAGTTGTGGTGAGGAAAATCTGCTTAACTATTCAGGAGACCCTTATTTGACTGAAAACATTCTGGTCCACGAATTCGCGCATGCAATTCACCAGATGGGATTAAATACGGTGGATTCCAGTTTCGATGACCGTCTTAAGGTGCTATATGATGCTGCAGTCGAAAAAGGATTGTGGAAAGACACCTACGCCATTACAAACAGAGCGGAATACTGGGCGGAAGGCACGCAGTCTTGGTTTGACACAAATCGGGCAAACGACGACCAACATAACCATGTTGACACCCGTGACAAGTTGAAAGAATACGATCCAGCACTCGCTGCGCTGCTAACTGAAGTTTATGGGGACATGGACTGGCGATATACACAGGCAATAACCCGTACACATCTCGTACATCTTCAAGGGTTCACTCCTGAAGAATCCCCAGAGTTTGAGTGGCCCTCCGAATTGATAGAACTAACAGAGTTCCACCAGCAATTAAAGGATTCAGACAGCGATGGTAATGGCAAGTGGATAGACCTGAAGGCGCACGATCCGATTCTGCTGCCAAATCTAAAATCTGGAGATGATGATACCGAAACAGCAATCATCTTCGTAAACGGCACGAAAACCGAGATCGCCTACTATTGGGTGGATTATGAAGGCAATGAGAAATTCTACGGTAAGGTTGCGCCGGATGCCCTCGTCAATCAACACACCTACTCTGGGCATATCTGGGTCATCAAAAATGTGAATGGGCAAAACCTTGCTGGGTTCCGTGCTGCAGGAAAAACGGGACGTGCACTTATTAGCACAGAGTCTCCGAGTGGCCAATCAGATGAATAGGTGATAGATTTGATTTTATCCTTGATTAAAGCCTTGCTTTGGGGGACAGATTATGGCGGCAAATTACAAAAAGATAATCGAAGAGCACGAAAAACGATATGGATGGGATGCAAAGCCTCGTCGTATTTACAAACGGCTTTACAGCGACAAAACACATTTCGTCTATGAACTCATTCAGAATGCTGATGATAACAAAAGCCAAAACCTTGAACTGCAACTGGACAAGAATGATTTGCTTGTTTGGAACGATGGAGATCAGTTTAGCGAAGAAGATGTGCGCAACATCTGTTCGCTAGGTTCAAGTAATAAAGACCTGACACAAATTGGCACTTTCGGCATCGGCTTCAAAGCGGTTTACAACTATACAGATTTCCCGGAAATCTACTCTGGTGTTGAACGTTTTCTTATCCGAGATCTTATCAAACCAGAAGGCATTGCTGAAATGGATTTTGCAGTTGCAGAACAAGTAGATAACGGCAAAACGGTCTTTCGTTTGCCTTTCAAAGATGGTCTGCATCAAGAAGAGATTGAGCGATTGAAAAATCGGCTTCGCAATTTAAACAAGCGAGCCTTACTATTTCTACGTCATCTCGAAATGGTGCACTGGCGTGATGTGCGCGACGCACAAGAAGGTTCTTATTCCTGTCATCGCCAACCTCATAGTAAAATTCAGGGTGCGTCCGAAGTCAAGTTAACTGTGTCGTTGAACGGTAATAATCAACCTTCGGAGACATTCCTCGTTTTTCGCAAGGAAGTTCAACCACCGCAATATGTAATTAATCAATTGTTGCAACAAGAAGAAGATGACGAAGATCGACAACGTATTCAGCGATCCGCGGGAAAGTTACAACCTGTTGAAGTTGCATTCAAAGTACAGGATGGTGGGGTCACAGCAATAGACGATTGTGTATTATTTGCCTATCTTCCAACCCAGAAAGAAACTCGTCTGCGATTTCTCATTCAGGCACGCTATCAAACAACGCCTGCTCGTGATAATATTTCAAATGACAACCCATGGAACAAATGGTTAGTGCAAGAAACCGCCAGCTTCCTTCCGGATGTATTGGAACACTTGAAAGCAGGTGGTTTGCTTACTCCTACGTTTTTTAATGTAATGCCTCTGAGGGATGACAACGTGCCCGCGGGATATGAACTCATCTTCGAGGCATTACGCAGGGCGATGCAAGATCGTCCATTCGTTCCGACACAAAACGGAGGGTATGCAAAAGCAGAACATGTGCTTTATCCTCATGCTAAACCCTTGCGACAATTGATTAAGGTCGATTGGCTACATCCGAATAATTGGTTGCATCCTGAGATACGAAATACAGAAGAGTTTCGTCGATGTTTTAGTGCTATGCGTGAAGCAGGTGTACAAATGGCGGATGTCAGTCGCGTCTTGCGCTGGCTTGAACAGCAAAAACCATCATGGTTTGAGGACAGACCTAGTGACTGGCTGTGTTCTTTGTATGTCTATCTGAATAGCCAGAAATCCGAATTGAAGCGAATAAAGAAGCTGCCATTGGTTCGCCTTGAAAGTGGGCAGCATGTGTGTGCAGGCAACCAGTCGGTGTTTTTCCCACCAGATCAAGCTAAAGTGAGCGAAGAAATAGTTCCCTTCTTCATGGAATTGCCTATCCTTCAATCCGCTCTGCTTACAGGGAACGCACGCCCTGTCATTGAAACTTTCTTAAAAAGTCTAGGGGTTAAGATGTTGCACCCTGAAGATTTGATTTGTGAATCAATTTTCCCTAGGTACCTTCAAGCTAATAAACCTACCGTAGAGCAAAACCGTTTGCATGTGCGTTACCTTCGTCATTTTTGGTCAAAAGCTTCAAAAGCAGCGCGTAGTAGTTTGAGTAAAGAAATTGGTAAGATCCCAATTCTATTGGTTTATGGGGGAAATCAACAAGAAACTGTTTGCTTCTTAGAACCTTGCAACGCCTATCTCTCCCAAGTTTATACGGGTGATGCTGGTTTAGAAACCTACTTTTCTGGATGCTGCAACGTTTGGTATGTGGATGATGGCTATCTAGACAGTGATCCTGATCCGAAAAATTGGCTCCAGTTTTTGAAATGGCTTGGTGCTATGGATACACCGCGAGTTGTTATAGAAAACTTAACCATCAGTTCCCAAAACTGTCAAGAACTTGACAAACGCAACCTTGAGTGGAAAAATAGTAAGAAAGGGTTAACCATTGAAGATCGCCACTTTGATGGTCTGTGGGAAGTGTTGACTCGAATTAGCAATCATAAGGAAATAAATCTTGCGCAGATTCTTTGGCATCTATTAGTTAAAGCACTTCCGTCCGGAAGATCGCATCGATATGCCTTTTTTCAAGGCATTTATCGCTGGGGCAATGATAATTCTCAATCTGAATCCTTTGAGGCTACGTTTTATCGCCAACTGCAGGAAACAGCGTGGCTTCCTGATGAACAAGGCAATTTTCATATTCCTTCGGAGTGTTTCGCTCCAGCTGATAATAATCGTGAGGTATTGGGGGGCAGTGTTCCTTACTTGCCCTCTGATTTTGATATTAGCACAGGACCTGCCCGATGGCTAGCTGAGAAGTTGGGCGTGCACTTACAGGCGGATGCAGATGGTGTACTTGATTATCTTCAAATCTTGAGTCAAACCGAAACAAGTATTGAAAAGATTGAACCGATCTATGAATTCCTTTGGTCAGAAGATAAACATCTGTGGAGATTTGAGGAAGAATCCCTCATCTTTACTCCTGAACCAGAGCCTCGCTGGTGGAGAGCAGATGAAGTGTTTTGGGAGGATGAAAGCGCGGTTTTCGGCGATGATCGTGGTTATCTTAAAGCGCATTACTCGGAAGATCTAAAGTCCTTTTTCACAATTTCTTTGGGGATCTCAGAGCACGCTGCTCCTTTGGACTATATCCGAGGGATTGAAGATGTTGCATCTACATGGGAAATTAAAGAAGAAGTTCGGGAGCGTGTTAAGATTCTTTATGATCGTTTATGGTTGTCTCTACAAGAAGACGGGGATTTATCAGAGGACGAAGACTGGCAGAAAGAATGGAAACAAGTACGCGAGGATGCATGTTGGCTCGGTAGAAAAGGAAATGAATGGGGATTTTATTTGCTTAAGGAACTAGTAGTCTTTCAATGTTGAGTTTTAGGATATAGTCTTTTTAGTTTTATGCGTGCGTC
>JAPPBX010000030.1 GCA_026702755.1 Candidatus Poribacteria bacterium
GAGTCGAATGATTTCTCTGATAGGTAAAGCTGGCATAAGAAAAATAAAATCCTTTCGATTGGTTATTGGTTGCGGAACTTTGGCATTATCTATCTTACCTTCCTCGGAGCAACACACTCTCCACGGGCAAGGTCAAGACTTGCTCCTTTCCTGATGTTTCTAACAAGACTGAATGTCTGTCTATACCCAGAACCTTCGTCTCGGCATTTAGGGAATCACCGATCTCAACGACACGCATCTCACCTCGCACAGCGATGATGGCTTTCGACACCCACACGCCATCGGTCGCGCCCGATACCAACGTCCCAAGCAACCGATACGGTGAAACCGGACGCGGGGGTGTCCAACCGAGCGGTCGGAATAGGTTGTTGTCTATAATCGTGCGGTAAAAATCGGTGTCTTCAAACCGGACGGACTCCGTTTTTCGGCGCGGTTGTGTCCTCTCCAAAGCAAATCTTGTGCTTTCGGAGGTGACAGGTCTCTGTGGACGTGGCTGTGGGGGTGATGGCGGTGTGTGAAAGCTCACGATGAGAAACACCGCCAGACCAAAGCAAACCCCAAACATAAGATAGACAGGTTTTCGAGACGATAACAAGTTGTCTCCAGTCAAACGTCAAAAAGCGAGGCATCACGACACGGACGGACCGCTAAGTTTCGCAATGCCTCTGATTTTTCGTGTTCCCTTATTCAGTATGCCCTCGACACTCTTGGCGTGAGATCAAGGTGCTCGTACAGTTCTGATCGAGAACAAGGAACACTACTCTAATACGCATACGCATGCTGATGTGGTGAACACATACGATAAGTGTCATATTCACACGATTGACCTGAATGATTCGTTGGACATGTCCGCAGTTGGTGCTTCGCCTCTTGACACGTATAATCAAAATGGCCACAGCCATACTGTGCACGTCCATGACCGGGCATCTCGTGACCACACGCCGCAAGCTGACTCGAAATCACATCCTCCATAAAGTCCTCAACTTCTCCTGAAGTGGTACACATATCAAGAGCCGCTTGTGCTGAGGCAAGTTCTCTCTCCGCTGCGGCTAACTTCGATTCCGCCCGCTGCTTAGCCTGATCAGCGGAGACATAACTGTTCTGCGTGTTTATCTTATCAACAGCGTCTCCATCTTGGAGAAACTCAGATCCCAATACCGCACTCTTTAAATTCCCGCCAGCATTAACTTCACTGGCAAGGTTATCCCGATTCCTTTTCGCTCTATCACGAGCTGCCTCTAAGTCCGAACACGCGAAAGCGTCAAAAGGTAAGACAAAGATGGCTCCTATCAATACAACTCCTAAAATACAAATATACCTCATTAGAATTATCTCCTTAGTGCGTATGCAACGGTTCAGGACTCACAGGGTAATTTAGGGACATGCGTCTCTCATGTAAATCGTTTGTTCTTTGCGTTAGTGCTTGCAGTTGCGCCTTAAAGGCTTCCTTTTCAGAATCACTCATACGATCAAAGAACTCCCATCGTATACGTAGATTTTCCGCGTCATAGTACTGAGCTTCAAACTCATCAAACTCAGCACGGGCACGCTCCCACTCCGCATATAATGCATCATCCTTCTTCCTATGTTCAAGATCTCCAAGATACCACTGGGCTTTACGTTGGGCATCTGCTAAGACCGCATCATGCTCTTGACAATCAGGATACCTCTTGTAATGTCTGATGACGTACGTATCTTGAACACGCTGGGATATTTCATCTGCTGAGGCGGTTGCCAAGAAATCCTGAACCTCCTCGTCAGTCTTAAAGGGGACGTACCCCGTGGGAATATATGCCAAGACTGTGGGCATTGAAACCCATGCATCTGAACCGAGTTCGTTCACAGGTTCTAACACGTCCGCAGGTGTTTCGTCGGTCTCGGCATGCCACGCGTCGGTATCATGGAAGGGTTCACCTTCTTTCTTTTCTACCACGTCGGTGGGGGACGCATTTTGCGTTTGAGTCTTCCGGCGTTGTGTCGCTGTCGATTTCTTGATCTCAACGGGTTTGATAACCATAATCGGTTCTTTCGGTGATTGTGCCTGTAGCAGGTAAAGACACACACCTGCTATTGTCACGATAAACACCGATAGCGGAAGCCAATATTTTCGGATAAACATATTTTTCTCCTTTCGGTTGTTCGCCCCGCGTGTTTATCTCCTGTCCGTGTCGGGACAGATGAACGGTTGACACGGCGGCGGTTGTGTTCGAGGATGACAGATTTCGGGGGTTGGACGACAGGGAGTCTGCGTCGCGTCTTTGAAGTGCTGCGCGAAACTGAGTGTCGCCACGAGTAGAAGTATTACGATGGGTATCCATCGCGAAGTTTTATGAAACTTCATTTGGTACTCCTGTTGTCTATAGTCTGCTACGGGCATTTAGTACTATAGTGAAACCTAAATGACTATAGATTTGTATAGACAAAAGTTGACAGGGGATCGCGAGTGCGTGCTGATAGATGGCACGAAAGGGGAAAGGCAATCCCTCTGTATGCTGTATTGGGCACTAACCTAAAAGTTTGACAAAACAGTGGCGTTTTGCTACAATTAGGTTAGTGCTGACCAAACGTACACTTTGGCAGTGCCGCGTCGATTGGTGTTGCTATCACCAGTCGGCGCACCCATGAAACATAGGGGACTACCAATTACAAATAATATTGTACACAAAATGCAGAAATTTGTCAAGTATTTTTTTATAATTTTTATTTTAGTCCAATTTTTGTGTGAATCCAAGTTGCTATTCAACACGTTTTGAAAATTCGTGGATATCTTTCGCGCACTTTCCGTACGCTGTCCCTTCCTCTTCCACCCTCTAATTCTGCAAGTCACCCGTTTATAGTAAAGTTTAGCTGATATTTCTCAAAACATTGTTTGATTCAATAGTTATAGGTATTCTTGTGGGTT